>DASYKU010000111.1 GCA_035995165.1 Mycobacteriales bacterium | reverse complement strand
TGTAGAGGGCCATCTCAGCGCCAGTCCTCCTCGCGGTCGCGGATGAGCTGCTCGCTGATGGGGGGTTCGCCGGGAGTTCGGGGCACGGGCCTGGGCAGCGGCCTGGTGCGCGGGCCGGCCCGGTGTTCGAGGAGTCCTTCGGCCTCCAGCTGGTCGAGAGCGTCATTGCTGGTCTGAGGGATGGGGGTCAGGAGGGCTACGGGGTGACCGTGTTCGGTCACCCGGAGCGTCTCGCCCTGCGCGATCCGGCGCAGGTAGACGCTCAGGTTCTGGCGCAGCTCGCGCACTCCGACGTCATCCACGTCGGTCACCGTAGGCATGTAGCACACGATAGTCCATGATGCAGGGTGACATCACGTGGGTTTCACGCGCTCGACCAGCGGGAGGGAGCGCAGGCCGCGTTCGAGGTGCCACTGGAGGTGGGCGGCGACCAGGCCGCTGGCCTCCCGGCGGGCGGCCGGTCCGCTGGCCTCGGCGGTGCCCCAGTCGCCGGTCAGCAACGCGACCATCAGCGCGACCGACTCGGCCTCCGGGGTGGACGAACCCGCCGGCCGGCACTCGGCGCAGACCGCACCGCCGGCCGGCACCGAGAACGCGCGGTGCGGCCCGGGCGCGCCGCAGCGGGCGCACTCGGCCAGCGCCGGCTCCCAGCCCGCGGACGACATGGCCCGGACCAGGAACGCGTCCAGCACCAGCGACGGGTCGTGCGCACCGGCGGCGATCCCGCGCAGCGCGCCGACGACGAGCAGGTAGAGCCGCAGGGCCGGCTCCCGCTCCTCGGCGGTGAGCCGCTCCGCGGTCTCCAGGATCGCGGTCCCGGTGGTGTAGCGGCCGTAGTCGCCGACGATCTCCTTGCCGTACGCACCGAGGGACTCGGCCTGGGTGACGATGTCCAGCGACCGGCCGGTGTAGAGCTGCAGGTCGACGTGGCTGAACGGCTCCAGCCGGGCCCCGAACCGGGACGTGGTCCGCCGCACGCCCTTGCCGACCGCCCGGACCCGCCCGGTACGCCTGGTCAGCAGCGTGACGATCCGGTCGGCCTCGCCGAGCTTCTGTACCCGCAGGACCACCGCCTCGTCCCGGTACAGCGCCACGCCACCAGTCTCGCACCGCTCGCCGACGAAATCCGGTTGGCACGATCCGGGACAGTGAGTGCGTGTCAACCATGCGGATCAGCCGGTTCGACCATGAGACCGCCACGGAGGCGGACATCGCCGCCATGTTCGCGGTGAAGTCGGGCGCCGCCGCGGTCGACCGCCCCGCGGACCCGCCGCTGCTGCTGGCCGACACCGCCACCACGATCCGCAACTCCCGTCCCGACCGGAGCCGGCCGCACTTCCTGGCCCGGGCGGGCGACGACGTCCTCGGCGGGGCCGTGCTCTGGCTGTCGCTGGCTGACAACCTGCACATGGGCCTGCTCGGCCTGCGGGTGCACCCCGATCACCGCCGGCGCGGGGCCGGCACCGCGCTGCTGCGCGACGTGGTCGGCGTGATGGCCGAGCTCGGCCGGCCGGTGCTGCTGACCGAGTTCGACGCCGGTGGCCCCGGCGACGGCTTCGCGACCGCGTTCGGGTTCCGCCTCGTCCAGACCGATCGGTTGTCGCTGCTGCGCCTGTCCGACGTGGACTGGGCCGACCTGGAGGTGACCGCCGCCGCGAAACACCCCGGCTACCGGATCGAGGCCTGGACCGGCTCAGCGCCGGACGAGCTGATCGCCGGGTACGCGGCGGCGAAGAGCGCGATGAACGACGCCCCGCGCGACGACGCCGACTTCGGGGACTTCCTCTACACGCCCGAGAGCATCCGCGCCGACGAGGAGATGCTGGCCGTGCTCGGCGAGTCCCGGGTGGTCGTCGCGGTGCACGAGGAGACCGGTGCGGTCGCCGCGTTCACCGAGATCCTCGGCCGCCGGTCGTACCGGGCCGATCAGGAGGACACGGCCGTGGTGCCGGCCCACCGCGGCAGCGGGCTCGGACTGTGGATCAAGAGCGACATGCTGCTGCGGCTGCGGGCCGAGCGCCCGGACGTCACCGAGGTGATCACCGGCAACGCGGCCACCAACCGCTACATGCTCGCGATCAACGACCGGCTCGGCTTCCACCCCTGGATCGAGATCCACGGCTGGCAGGCCGACGTCGCGGCGCTCACGGCCCGGCTGGGGTGAGCTTGCGGGCGAAGGCCAGCACGAGCAGGGCGGCCAGGGCCCCGGCGGCGACCGTCACGCCGTACGCGGCCCGGCCCCCGGCGGCGTCGACGACCTGGCCGGTCACGGTGGCCGAGAGCGCGATCCCCGCCCCGAGCCCGGTGCTGAACCAGGTCAGCCCCTCGGTCCGGGCCCCGGCCGGCACCAGCCTCTCCAGCAGCGCGAACCCGGCGATCAGCGCGGGCGAGATCGCGAACCCGGCCAGGAACACCAGCACGGCCAGCAGCGGCACGTCCGGGGCGAACATCAGCGGCACGGTCACCGCGGCCAGCAGCACGACCCCGAACACGAACCGGCGCGCGGGCGGCGTACGCCAGTTCACCGTCCCGTAGCCCAGCCCGGACAGCAGGCTGCCGCCGGCCAGCAGCGCCAGCACGATGCCCGCGGCCGCCGGCCGACCGTGCTCGTCGGTGAACGCCACCGTGGCCACCTCGACCGAGCCGAAGATGCCGCCCATCGCCAGCCCGACCGCGATCATCACCCGCAGCCCGGCCAGCCGCAGCGCCGACCGCCCCCGCCCGGTCACCGGGTGCGGCGGCGGCTCGGTCCGGCGCAGCCCGGCCAGCGTGAGCGACCCGACCGCCGCCAACGCCCAGGCCGCGCACACCCCGGCCACCGGGACGACCTGGGTCGCCAGCGTGGTGACCAGCACCGGCCCGACCACGAACACGACCTCGTCCAGCACGGACTCCAGCGAGAACGCGGTCGGCAGCAGCGGCGACCCGCCCAGCGCGTACGCCCAGCGGGCCCGGACCAGCGAGCCGGCCTGGGCGAAGCTGCCGCCCCAGAGCGCCGCGGCCGGGAACAGCGTCCAGTCCGGGGCGCCGGTCAGCGAGACCGCGACCAGCGCGCCGGCGCCGGCGGTGTGCAGCGCGAGCGCGGGCAGCAGCACCCGCGCCTGCCCGTGCCGGTCGACCAGCCGGCCCAGCACCGGGCCGAGCAGCGCCTGGGCCAGCGCCAGCGTCGCCGACACCGCCCCCGCCAGCGCGTACGACCCGGTGGAGTCGGCGACGAGCAGGACCGTGCCGAGGGTCTGCATGGACAGCGGGAACCGGGCGACCAGCCCGGCCGCCGCGAACGCCGGCGCTCCGGGAACCCGCAGGACCTCCCGGTACGGGCCGAGCATCAGGCCGTGTCTCGCGACCGGCGGTGGATGCGGGCGGCGGTCAGGCGGCGTCCGGCAAGGCGGAGGGGCCGGCCGATACCGGGGTTGTATCGGTCGCGGCCGGTCGTCGTCTGAGCGTCGATCCGCGCCGCCAGGTGGTTGTGAGACACGGCCTAGAAACCGAGGCGGCGCAGCTGCCTCGGGTCGCGCTGCCAGTCCTTGAGCACGTTCACGTGCAGGTCGAGGTAGACCCGCCCGCCGAGCAGGGCCTCGATCTCCCGGCGGGCCGCGGTCCCGACCGTCTTCAGCCGGGAGCCGCCGGAGCCGAGCACGATCGGCTTCTGGCTGTCCCGCTCGACGTGCACGGTCGCGTGGATGACGGTCAGGTCGCCCGCGGCCGACATCTCGTCGATGGAGACCGCGAGCGAGTGCGGCAGCTCGTCCCGGACGCCTTCCAGCGCCGCCTCCCGGATCAGCTCGGTGATCCGCAGCTCGGTCGGCTCGTCGGTCAGCTCGTTGTCCGGGTAGAGCGGCGGACCCTCCGGCAGCCGGGCCACCAACAGGTCCGCGAGCAGCTCGACCTGGAAGGCGGAGACCGCGGAGACCGGCACGATGTCGGCCCACTCCAGCCCCGTCTGCTCCCCCAGCTGCTGGACGGCCATCAGCGCGGCCGCCACCGCCGGCGGCTGCACCAGATCGGTCTTGGTCACCACCGCGAACACCGGCTTGGTCTTGAGATTGGCCAGTTCGCGGGCGATGAACCGGTCGCCCGGCCCGACCGCGACGTCCGCGGGCAGGCAGAGCGCGATCACGTCGACACCGGACCAGGTCTCCCGGACCACCGCGTTCAGCCGCTCGCCCAGCAGCGTCCGGGGCCGGTGCAGCCCGGGCGTGTCGACCAGCACGAGCTGGGCGTCGGGACGGGTCAGGATGCCGCGCACCGCGTGCCGGGTCGTCTGCGGGCGGCTGGAGGTGATCGCGATCTTCTCGCCGACCAGCGCGTTGGTCAGGGTCGACTTGCCCGCGTTGGGCCTGCCCACGAGGCTGGCGAAGCCGGAACGGGGAGTGCTCATCCAGCCATCCTGCCAGTACGCGCCGGATCTCCGATCGTGTCCTCTGAGCCAGTTCTTACCTGGAGGCAACCGGGAATGGCCCCGCGGGCAGGTACGTTGGACCAGTCGTACCGACCTGGACCTGTGTCCCCGGGCTCCACTTTTAGTCGCCACGAGCGACCACTCGCCGAGAGGCGACCAGCCGGGTCGGTGCGTCACGTACGAGAGGGCGGTTCCTTCGGGAGCCGCCCTCTCGGTCTTTCCTACCTGGGAGTCCCGTCCGGGCCGGCCACGATCACCGGCGCGTCCCGGGTGAGGTCGGCGACGGCCGCCCGGCCGGCCTCGTCCGCCTGGTCCGCGTCCGTGACGAGCGCGGCGGCCTCCAGGCCCCGGGCGCCGCTGGCGACCGCGGCGGCGACCGCGGCCTGGAGCGCGGACAGGCTCAGCGACGGCAGCGCGACGGTCGTACCCACGTACGTCCGCCCGTCGGTGTCCCGTACGGCCGCCCCCTCGGCGGCTCCGATCCGCCCCCGCGCCGCCCGCGCCAACGTCACGATCTTCGCGTCCTCCACACCCAGCTCGCTCACACCCGCCATCCTGCCAACCCGGGCGGGCGGCCCTCCCGGGGGACCGCCCACCCGGGTCGCGGCGGCCGAGGGAGATGTCGACGCCGCCCGCCGCCATCTCGGCCGGGCCCTGGCGATCGTGCGGACGCCGCAGGAGGAGGCCGCCGTCCGGGCCGAACTGGACGCCCTCGCGGGCTGATCAGCTCTCGGCGCCGCGCTCGGCCGGCCGGCGGTCGCGGACGACCTCGGCCGGCGCCTCCCGGCTGACCAGGACGGTGTCGATGCGGTTGCGGCGGCCGCCGGTGGTCTCGGCGGTCAGCCGCAGCCCGTCGACCGAGACGGTCGCGCCCGGGATCGGGACCCGGCCGAGCTCGCGGGCGAGCAGCCCGCCGACCGTCTCCACGTCGCCGGCGTCCTCGATCGGCGTGCCGAACAGCTGCCCCAGGTCCTCGACCGCCATCCGGGCCGTGAGCCGGGCGGTGTCGGCGTCGACCCACTCGACCGGCGCGCGCTCGGTGTCGTACTCGTCCGCGATCTCGCCGACGATCTCCTCGAGAATGTCCTCGATGGTCAGCACGCCCGCGGTCCCGCCGTACTCGTCGATGACGACGGCCATGTGCGTACGCCGGGCCTGCATCTCCCGCAGCAGCTCGTCCACCGGCTTGGACTCCGGCACGAACGTCGGCGTCCGCATCAGGTCCTCGACCTTGGTCGCGCGCGCATGCGGGTCCTGGGCCCGGGCGGCCAGGTCCTTGAGGTAGACCACGCCGACGACGTCGTCGACGTTCTCGCCGACCACCGGGATGCGGGAGAAGCCGGAACGCAGCGCCAGCGCGAGCGCCTGCCGGACGCTCTTGCCGCGCTCGATCCACACCACCTCGGTCCGCGGCACCATGACCTCGCGGGCGATCGTGTCGCCCAGCTCGAAGACCGAGTGGATCATGTTGCGCTCGCCGTGCTCGACGACGCCGCGCTGCTCGGCCAGGTCGACCAGCTCGCGCAGCTCGACCTCGGTCGCGAACGGCCCCTCCCGGAAGCCGCGGCCCGGGGTGATCGCGTTGCCGATGAGGATGAGCAGCGAGGCCAGCGGGCCGAGCACGCGGACCAGGCCGTGCACCAGGCCGGCGGTGGACAGCGCCAGGCGATAGGGATGCTGCCGCCCGAGCGTCCGCGGCCCCACCCCCACCAGCACGTACGAGACGACGACCATCACCGCGACCGTCAACGCGACCGCGGTCCAGCGCGGGCCGAGCCAGCTCATCACCGCCCGGGCGACCAGCACGGTCGCCAGCAGCTCGCAGATCAGCCGGAGCAGCAGCAGCAGGTTGGTGTGCCGGGGCAGGTCGGCCAGCACCCGCAGCAGCCGCCCGGCGCGCCGGTCACCGCCGCGCTCCATCTCCTCGACCCGGGCCGCGGACACCCGCAGCAGCGCCGACTCCAGGCCGGCCAGGACCCCCGCCAGCGGCACCAGCAGCGCCGCCACGACCAGCAGGACGACGTCCCTCCCGGTCATCGCGCCTGCGCGCCGGCCCGCCAGGACTCGAGCAGCGACGCCTGCAGGGCGAACATCTCGCGCTCCTCCTCCGGCTCCGCGTGGTCGTAGCCGAGCAGGTGCAGGACGCCGTGCGTGGTGAGCAGCTCCAGCTCGGCCTCGAGCGAGTGGCCCGCCGTCCGGGCCCCGCGCCGCGCGTACTCCGGGCAGAGCACGACGTCGCCGAGCAGCGTCGGACCGGGCTCGTGCTCGTCCGGGCTGCGGGCGGTGTCCAGCTCGTCCATCGGGAAGGCGAGCACGTCGGTCGGGCCGGGCTCGCCCATCCAGCGCTCGTGCAGCGAGGACATCGTCGACTGGTCGACGACGATCACCGACAGCTCGGCCAGCGGGCTGACCCCGAGCTGGTCGAGCGCGTGCCGGGCCACCGCGGACAGCGCCGCCTCGTCGACCGCGATCCCCGACTCGTTGGCGATCTCGATGCTCACCGTCGGTGTCCCCGCGTCCTGTCGTTGGCCGTACGCGGCGCCGCGGTCTGGACGACCTGCGCGTCGTAGCGCGCGTACGCGTCCACGATGTCACCGACCAGCCGGTGCCGCACGACATCGGTGCTGGTCAGCTCGGCGAAGTGGACGTCCTCGACGCCGTCGAGGATGTCGCGCACCACCCGCAGGCCGCTGCGCTGCCCGGCCGGCAGGTCGATCTGGGTCACGTCGCCGGTCACCACGATCCGGGACCCGAACCCGAGCCGGGTCAGGAACATCTTCATCTGCTCCGGCGTGGTGTTCTGGGCCTCGTCCAGGATGATGAAGGCGTCGTTCAGGGTCCGGCCCCGCATGTACGCCAGCGGCGCGATCTCGATCGTGCCGGCCTGCGTCAGCCGCGGGATCGACTCCGGGTCGACCATGTCGTGCAACGCGTCCAGCAGCGGCCGCAGGTACGGGTCGATCTTGTCCAGCAGCGTGCCGGGCAGGTAACCCAGCCGCTCCCCCGCCTCGACCGCCGGCCGGGTCAGGATGATGCGGTTGACCTGCTTGGACTGCAGCGCCTGCACCGCCTTCGCCACGGCCAGGTACGTCTTGCCGGTGCCGGCCGGGCCGATCCCGAACACGATCGTGTGCCGGTCGATCGCGTCGACGTACCGCTTCTGGTTCAGCGTCTTGGGCCGGATCGTGCGGCCGCGCCGGGACAGGATGTTGAGGTTGAGGACCTCGGCCGGTCGCTCGGACTCGCCGGCGCGCAGGATGCCGAGCGCGTGCGTGATCGAGTCGGCGGTGAGGATCTGGCCGGCGGCGACGAGCTCGAGCAGCTCCTCGAACAGGCGGACCGCGAGCGCGTTCTCCGCCGGGTCGCCGCTGATCGTGATCTCGTTGCCGCGAACGTGGATGTCGCTGGCCAGCGCCTCTTCGATGATCGTCAGCAGCTCGTCCCGGGACCCGAGCAGGCTGACCATGGCCTGCGATCCGGGCACGACGATCTTGGTCTGAGCGGCGCCTTCTCGGGTGGGTGTCGTGGGCACGGGTCGGGCGGCCCTGCTTCCTTCACGGAGATGTGACGTGGTCGAGTCTACCCGGGCGGCCACTGGAGATACCGGCCTCCGAGCACGTGACCGTGCACGTGCGGGACCGACTGGCCGGCGTCCGGTCCGGTGTTGAAGACCAGCCGCCAGCCGGAGTCCGCGACGCCCTCGGACGCGGCCACCGCGGCCGCCGTCCGGTGCAGCGCGGTCAGCCCCTCGGGGTCGGACGCGGCCAGCTCGGCGACATCCGGGTGGTGCGCCTTGGTGATCACCAGGACGTGCGTCGGGGCCCGCGGGTTGAGGTCCCGGAAGGCCAGCGTGAGCTCGTCGTCACGGACCACGGTCGCCGGGATGTCACCGGCGACGATCGAGCAGAACAGGCAGTCGGCCACGGCCCGGATCGTAGAGGTAAACCGGGAACGCCTGAACGGCGTCCTCTCCGTGTGACGTCTCTTGCGTTCGGGCGGCCCGCCGGCCTGGCCGACCCGGCTACGGTGCCGGTCGTGAGCCGGGAGGCGCGCCCGCTCGACGCGGACGACGCGGTGACCGCGTTGTACGTGGCGCACTACCGCGGCCTCGTCCGGCTGGCCGCCCTGCTGCTGGACGACGTCGGCGCGGCCGAGGAGGTCGTGCAGGACGCGTACGTGCGGATGCACGGCTCCTGGCGCAAGCTCCGCGACCCGCAGGCCGCGGTCGGCTACCTGCGTACGACCGTGCTCAACCTGGCCCGGTCCCGGCTGCGGCACCGGCAGGTGGTGCGCCGGCACGCGGCCGACCCGCTGCCGGACGCGCCCTCGGCCGAGCAGGGCGCGCTGGACCGGCTGGAGCAGGACCGGGTGGTGCTGGCGTTGCGGGCGCTGCCGGACCGGCAGCGCGAGTGCCTGGTGCTGCGCTACTACGGGGACCTGTCCGAGGCCCAGATCGCCGACGCTATGGGGATCAGCGCGGGCGCGGTCAAGAGCCACGCCTCCCGCGGGATGGCGGCGCTGCGGGCGGCGCTGGAGGTGTCCGGTGCGTGACGACGAGCTGGAGGACCTGCTGCGGCGCTCGCTGACCGCGCAGACCGACCGGATCGAGCCGGCCGGCGACGGGCTGCGCCGGATCCGGGAGCGGACCGCGCGCCGGCACTGGTCCCGGTGGCGGATGCCGGCCTTGGCGTTGGCCGGGGCGGTCGCGGTGGTGGCGGCGCTGGTCGCGGCGCCCGCGGTGCTGCCGTCGCTCAGCCCGTCCCGGCAGCAGGCGGCGGGCCCGTCCACCGCCTCCCCCGGGCCGACCCCGATCCCCGGCGCGGGCGTGAACGACCTGACCACCGTCTGGCCGTACGGGTCCCGG
>DASYKU010000110.1 GCA_035995165.1 Mycobacteriales bacterium | reverse complement strand
GCCACCTGGTCCCAGGCGTCCCGCAGCGGCCCCGGCCGGAGCCAGACGTGCACCTTCCCGGCCGGCAGCCGCGCCAGCATGCTGAGCTGATAGCGGACCGCCACCGGGGACGGGCTCTCCCGCAGCTGGTCCCAGAGCAGGACGGCCCCGTCCCGCGAGAGCGTCAGCGCGAAGGCGGCCGCGTTGTCCCCGAACAGCGATGGATGGGCGGATCCCTCGATGGCCTCGACCAGACCACCGGGCGCCGGCGTGAACGTGACGAGCTCGGCCGTACCGTCCAGATAGACCGGCGTGCTCAGCACCGGATCGGCCGCCCGGGACCGCAGCGCCTGCAGGATCCGGTCGCGTTCGGCGTCGTCGAGGGCGAGCTCGGTCTGGAACTCCAGGAAGCCGCCGCCGGTGGCCTCGGTCTCCCCCGGCGGCACCGACCGGTACTTGTAGAACACCAGCGCGCGCCCGCCCTGGTCGTCCGTCCGGATGCGCGGGACCGCCGGAACCACGTAGAACACGCGGGGATCGGCGTCGTCGGCGTACACCGACGAGGCGAAGCCCAGCGGCAGCTCCGGCAACACCAGCATTCCTGCCTCCCCCGTGAGCGATCCCGATCTGCGGTGCCGCACGCGCGTCGCCGGCGCCCGTCGTCGAATTCCCTTGTGCAGCAGGGCTGTCGGCCCGCTGCCGTGGCCGCACCGGTCCGGTGCGCCGTTCGAGTACAAGAGCGCGGGTGACCCGCTGAGATACATCGCGGTCCGGTGCAGGTTCTGCTCGCACTTCGGTATCTGGGACGGCCGGCGCCGCTCTACATGGGGAGTCGCATCCCGCTCGGCCGATCCGGAGGCAACCCGCCCATGAGTGAGTCGACGAGGCCATGACCCGGCCCGCAACCGTCACGTACGAGGTGGACGACGGCGTCCCGGCCGCGATCCGGATCGTCCCCGCCGACCCCGGTCCCGAGACGAACGCCGACGGCGTCCCGGCCGCGATGCTCTACGTCTCCGACCGGACGGGACTGCTCACCCTCGGCGTGCGCTGGTGGCCGGCGGAGCCGGAGCTGGCGGCGATCCGCGACCGGGTCGCGGCGTCGCTGAAACGGACGCCCGCGGACTTCGCGGTCAGCCCGGACGCGTTCATCGTCTCCTCCGTCGCGCTCGTCCTGATGCCCGTCCGGGGTGAGCGCATCGAGCTGGCCCGGGTCGGCTCGTCGGGCACGCCGCCGTACACGGCCCTGTTCTCCGTCGACGTGAGCGAGCACCTGGAGCTGGTGCGGCGCGCCTGCGTCGGCGAGCCCGGTCTGCTCCAGATCGAGGTCCAGGCCACGCTGACCCGCGGCCGCAGCGCGACCACCGTGCTGGCCGCGGAGCTCGGGCCCTGGGCGCAGGACCTGCCCGGCGCGGACACCGACGCGCTGGTGGGCCGGATCGAGGCGCTGGTCGCCGCGGGCCTGATCGAGCGCACCCGGTCGGCCGCCCCCGGGCCCGGACCGGACGGGCCGGACGCCGAGGAGGCGGACCTGGCGGCCGAGGCCGACCGGAACGCGTCCCAGCGCCTGCTCGCGGCCATCGCCTCGGCCGCACCACCGGCCGGGCCGTCCGCCATCGGCATGACGGCACCGCCGCCCGGACCGCCGATCGGGACGGACGGCACGACGGTGGTGACGGCGGCTGCGACCGCGCACCGCCCGCACCACCAGCCGCTGGTCCGGACGGCCGACGTCGGCCAGTGGCTGCGCGGCTCCCCCTCGGCGCACGTGCTGGTGGCGGGAGGCGCTGCGGACCCCGGGCCGCCCGACGGGCCCGCGGCCCAGGTGCCGGTCGCCCTCGGCTTCGCGGCCCAGGACGCGCCGCTGGCCCGGGTCGAGGTCGCCACCGCGGGCGGGAGCGCGGTCCTGGCCGCCCCGTTCAGCGACCCGGTGTCCGTCCCCGACGGCGACTCGCTGGCCGTCACCACCCGGTACGCGGCCGGTCCCGCGTACAGCGCGACCCTGCCCCGGGGGCGCGGCCCCTGGCACCTCTCCCCCGCCGACCTCGGCCTGACCCAGGTCACCGTCGACGCCACCCACCTGCACGAGGCCGGCGCGACCGCCGTCGACGCCGACGTCTTCTACCAGCCCGAGGACCGCGGCTCGCCGGACCGCCGGACCGTCCGGTTCGGCCCGGACACCTGGCAGGCCAGCTGGTTCGTGGTCAGCCGCGGTCCGGAGCTGGCCGGCCAGCTCCTGCTCAGCCTGCTGGTGACCCCGGGCGGCGTACCCGGGGTCCAGTCCTCCGTCCGCTCCACCATCGCCACCGTCCAGCTCTGACCACGGGGAGACCGTCATGTTGAAGATCGACCAGGTGCAGACCCTGCAGGGCCTGCAGGTGTACGGCGACGACCGGGACGAGCTGACCTACTACGTCCTGCCCGAGCAGCCGCGGTTCCGCTGGAACCAGGGCAAGCTGGTGTTCAAGTACCTGAAGTTCCGCAGCCCCCGCAAGCGTCCGGACGGCTCGTTCGGCGGCGGCTTCATCATCTTCGACGCGGAGTTCGCGGTCGACGAGGACGTCCGTACGAAGATCATCGCGGACCTGACCGCCCAGGCCGGCCGGGCCCGGCCGGGCGCCAAGGTCAAGCTGGGCACCATCCAGTGGGCCAAGGGCACGGCCAAGCTGAACTTCGTCTCCGACGGCGGCATGCTGATCGAGTCGGTGACCAACCCGATGAGCCCGTCGCTGTTCGGCAACAACATCACGCCGTTCACGATGGAGCTCTCGCAGGAGGGGGCCACCTTCTTCGAGCAGGCCCTGCAGGGCAGCGGCGGCGTGATCCAGGTCAGCTACGAGATGAACGCCTGGGTCAAGCTCCCGCCGATCAGCGGCACCGCGAGCTTCCACTCGAACAAGTACTACGAGTTCGTCCAGCACATCACCGACGACAACCCCACCTGCGGTGACGACCTGCGGACCGAGGAGATCCAGGAGAAGATCCGGTCGTCCGAGGTCATGAAGGTCGAGATCACCTCGAGCATCGTCACCAACACCACCGTCGTCGACAACATCCGCGCCAGCCTGATGAACACGCTGGAGCAGACGGTCGCGAAGAAGATGCTCGAACAGCTCGGCCAGTACGACGGCGACCGCGGGATGATCGAGGACTACGAGGACATCCGGCGCAGCTACAAGAAGATCAAGATCGACGACTTCAGCTACACGATCACCGAGAGCAGCGCCAGCCTCTGGCCCTTCAACCCGCAGGGCACCCTGCCGAACATCACCTCGCTCACCGACGGCGGCGGAAAGCCGATCGTGTGGGGGGACTACGCGCAGACGATCGACCTGGACGACCCGTTCTTCCGCACCCTCGACGTGACCGTCCGGCTGAACGCGGACCTGGAGAACCTGCCGATCCACAGCGTCGACGTCCACCTGGAGTTCGACGGCAACCACCCTGTGGTCCAGGACCTCCACTTCGGCAAGGCCGACGACACCGGCACGTTCTCCTGCTTCCTGGACGGCAAGCCGCCGGAGTACCGGTACAGCTACCGGGTCAACTTCAAGGACACCGCCCAGCCGTACGAGGTGGCCGCGCGGACCAGCAAGCTGGAAGAGCTGACGATCGGCGTCGACGACACCGGCCTGCTGCTGGTCGACGTCACCGCCGGCAACATCGACTTCGCCAAGATCCCCACCGCCCTGGTGACCGTGCGCTACACGCCATCGACGCTGCCCCCCATCGAGGAGCAGTACGTCCTGGACTCCGGCCACCCGACCCACCGGCTGGAGAAGGCGATCTTCGAACCGCGGACGAACGCGGTGACGTACAAGATCGACTACCGGACCGCCGACGGCAAGACGCTGTCGACCCCGTGGCGCGAGACCGCCCGCCAGATCTACGTGAACTCGCCCTTCAACGACCTGCGCCAGGTGATGGTCGTCGCCGAGGGCGACCTCAGCACCGAGATCGAGTCGATCATGGTCGACCTGACCTACACCGACGCGCCCAACGACTACTCGACGCACTTCTCCGGCGCGCTGGACAAGGACAACACGTTCCTCGACTGGTCGTTCCCGGTGCTCGACCATGCCGCCGGAACGGTGACCTACAGCGGGAGCATCCGCCGCCAGGACGGGACCGTCGAGACGATCGAGCCGACGACCGCCACCACCGGCACCATCACGATCGGCGAGCACGTCGAGCGGAAGCTGGCCGTCACCGTGGTCCCGGACCTGATCGACTTCAGCCAGGTCGCGCTGGTGCGGGTGGCCCTGCGGTACGGCACCGATCCGGACACCCGCCAGGACAAGGACCTCCTCTTCCGCGACGGCACCTCGGTGACGTGGACGGTCGAGCTGCCGGACAAGAGCTCGCCGCGCGACTACTCGATGTCGGCCGTGTACTACCTCAAGGACGGCAGCCAGCGGCCGCTGGCCGAGGCGAGCACCGACGACCTCGAGCTCGTCCTGCCGCCGCTGCCCCCGGTCTGACCCCCGCCACCGCTCGCCTCCAGGAGGTCGACCATGCTCTACCTGAACCCCCCGTACGTCGCGGTGGACGGGCTCACCTGCTATCCCGACCACGCCGACCCGCTGCAGTGGTACTACCTGCCGGCCCAGCCGCGGCTGTCGGTCCGGGTGGACGACCAGGGCCGGGAGATCCCCGCGTTCTCCCTGCTGCGCTTCAAGTCCGGCGCCGGCCACAACGGCGGGATGCTGAACTTCGACGTCGACCTGCGGGTCGACCAGGACGTGCTCACCGGCGCCGCGCAGGCGATCCGCAACGCGCTGCACCTGACCGACGTACCGCGGCTGGTGCCGGTGCCGCTCGAGGACGGCACCGTCAACCTCACGATCCTCGGCACCCAGGACGACGCCGCCGCGGCACCGGCCCCGGACGGCTCCCCCCGGTTCGTCGTGAAGATCTCGCACCCGGCCAAGCCGAGCCTGTACGGCACCAACCGCGCCGCCGTCTCGGCCGAGCTGGACCAGGACTCGTCCGTGCTCGTGGTCCGATCGCTGGACGGCGAGCTGGCGCCGATCGGCGTCGTGTACTCGCTGAGCTTCCTCGCCCTGCGCCCGGCGTACTCGGTCCGGCTGCACATCGACTGGGACCGGCTGCAGGACCGGCTGGACACGAGCTTCGGCGTCGACTCGGCGTTCTTCTCCACCGAGATCTCCGACGCGGTCGACAAGCTCATCGAGGACCGGGTCATCGACCTGCAGGTCGACACGTTCGTGCCGGAGGGCGAGGACACCAAGTCGGTCATCACCAGCCGGGACCGCGCGGTGGCCGAGGTCCGCGACATGATCACCGACGCGTTCTTCACGGCCACCATCGACCCCACCAAGCCGCAGCCGGACGGCTGGGACAAGGCCACCGAGCTGCTCGAGACCTGGAACCGGCAGCACGCCACCGGCGGCGGCCTGCTGCCCTCGTTCCACTACAACCAGACCCACTACAGCCGGATCGACAAGAAGCGGCTGGACGTCACGATGAGCGAGCGCGTCACGGTCAAGCGCTCGATCTACCCACAGGGCCACCTGAACGCGATCGCCGCCACCATCGCCGCCTCCGGGCTGCCGCGGACGCCGACCTTCGTCAACGACATCGACCTGGACGACCCGTGGTTCCAGCGGCGCATGGTCCGGGTTCTGTCCAGAGTGGACACCGGCACCGGCCACATCTCCTCGGTGGACGCCGAGCTCCGCTACCACGACCAGGCGAAGTCGGTGGTGATCGACGGCCCGGGCGTGGACAAGGAGGTCGACTGGACGTCGGTCCTCGACGGCGACCGGATGGACATGCCGGTCCAGGTCTCGCTCACGGTGAACCTGACCCAGGTCGAGGACCTGCAGCGCCCGCTGACCCTGCACACCCAGCCGCAGCCGAACGACACCGAGGTCTGGGAGGTCCGGACCGACGACCTGTTCCGGCTGGAGACGGTCCCGATCCGGACCGAGGGCGTGCCGTGGGACCGCTGGTCCTCGCTGGAGGTCTCGCTGCGGTACGCGGACCCGCAGCACGACGTACTGCAGCAGTCCACGGTCGAGCTGTCCGCCGCCGTGCCGGGCTGGAACTACGTGCAGTTCGTGATGGCCGGCGCGTCCGCCGCCTTCGACTACCGCGTGCGCTACCTCGGCGCGGACGGCCGCCAGGACCATCTGCAGGACTGGACGAGCACCGACGAGGGCGAGATCCGGATCCGCGATCCGTTCCCGGCCAAGCGCACGATCTCGGTGAGCCCCCAGGTCGACTGGACCCAGATCGACCGGATGTTCGTCGACCTGCACTACGAGAACACGCCGCACGGCGTCAGCTATGACCAGTCGATGGAGTTCACCACCCAGGCGAACGCCACCCAGACCTTCAGCGTCGACCTGCAGGACCCGCAGGAACGCCGGGTCACCTGGAAGGCCACGATCCTCTACCACGACGGCCGTTCGGTCGCGGCCGGACCGTCGTCCACAGTGGACACCCGGCTGATCGTCCGGCCCGACCTGCCGCGGCACAACGTGGTCATGGTCTCGGCCGACCTCGCCGGAGCCGACGCCACCGGCCTGCGGGACGTGGTCGTGACGGCCGCGCCGCTGGACTCGGAGACCCCGCTGGCCGAGCTCACGTTCGTGCCGGGCGGACCGCCGCAGACCTTCGGGCTCGACTACACCGACGACCCGTCCTACCGGTACCGGCTGACCTACCACCACACCAACGGCCTGAAGAAGACCAGGGGCTGGACGCAGACGCGGGCCACCGACCTGGCCGTCGCGCGCGACTGAGGGGACTGCGCCATGCTGCAGCTCGGAGCGAGCTCACTGGTGATCGACGGCGTCACGGTCTTCCGCGACCACGCCGACGAGAACCTGTTCTGGTACCTGCCGGCGCCCGTCCGGCTGGCCCACCGGCCGGTCACCGACGAGCCGGAGTTCACGCTGATCACCTTCCGCAACGCGGCCGTCGACGAGGGCGGCCGGGGCGGCGGGTTCCTCATGTTCGAGGTCGACCTGCGGCTGGACGCCGGCGAGGCGGAGTCGATCAAGGCTCAGCTGGAGCAGCTGGCGCCGGGGCGGCCGGTGCTCTCGCCCGTCCCGTTCGACCAGGGCGAGGTGCAGTGCATCGCCCTGAACGTGCAGGGGTCCGCGGGCACCACCGCGACGCCGGGTGCCTTCGTCGCCGTGGAGGAGATCCTCGGCGCGTCGGTGCCCTCGCTGTACGGCGACAACCAGGCCGCGTTCAGCCTGAAGCTGTCGACCACCGGCGCCACCATCCTGAAGCAGGCGTTCCAGCAGGGCGCCGCGCCGATCGGGGTGATCTACGAGCTCACCTTCACCGGGCTGCGGCCGGCCCTGCACGTCACGATCGAGGCCGACCTCGCCGTCTGCTACCAGCAGCTCTCGGTGGGCCTGGAAGCCCAGGTGTACTGGGTGAAGGCGGGTCTGGAAGCCGCGTTCGAATGGCTCAAGCAGACCGGGGCGATCAAGATCACCGTGGCCGACTTCGTACCGGACAACCAGGTGTCGACGCAGGAGCAGTGGGCCCTGGACTTCTTCCGCGACAAGCTGCTGAAGGACTGGTTCGAGCCGTCGCTGTCGCCCGGGTCGACGCCGACGACGCCGGCGCCGGCCGTGGGGGCGGCGCCGGGCGTGGTCCGGCCGCCGCTGGTGCAGCCGCCGCCCGCCGGGGTGGTACGGCCTCCGACGCCGCCCGGCGGGCCCGTCCCGCCCGGCGGGCCCGTCCCGCCCGGCGGGCCCGTCCCGCCCGGAGGGCCCGTCCCGCCCGGAGGGCCCGTCCCGCCCGGAGGTCCGGTCCCGCCGGGAGGACCCGTACGGCCCGGCGGACCCGTCCCGCCCGGCGGCGCGATCCCGCCCGGCGGCGCCATCCCGCCCGGCGGACCCGTCCCGCCCGGCGGCGCCATCCCGCCCGGCGGCGCGATCCCGGCCGCCGGCGCGGCGGGCAACCCGCTCGGGACCGCCGTCGGTGCCGCGGTCGGCAACGCGGTCTCGGGCGCCCTCGGCGGCGGCCAGGTCGGCAGTGCCACCGGCACTCCGCCGGCCGGCCCGGTCCGCCCGCCCGGCGGAACCGCGACTCCCCCGGCCGGCCCGGTCCGTCCGCCCGGCGCGACGGGCACGCCCGGAGCCGGCGGCCTTCCGGCCGGCGGCAGCTCGGCCCTGGTCTCGTTCAAGCTGAAGTACGTCAGCAAGACCGAGCAGAAGCACGTCTCGCTGGAACTGGACCGCTCCGAGGCCGTCCAGCGCGTCTACGCCCCGCAGGGCTTCTTCAGCGAGCTGGCCGGGTCCCTCTCCGGCCCGACCCACTTCCTGGATGTCGACCTGGACGACCCGTTCTTCCGGGTCTTCACCGTGGACGTGCAGTGCGGCGTCGACTTCGCCGCGCTCGGGCTGGTCAGCATCAACGTCGCCCTCAGCTACGGCCGGGACGACGATCCGGGCGGTCCGAAGACCACGGACCTGATCTTCGACCAGGCGCACACCGGCACCCAGCAGTTCACGCCGTTCATGAACGCCGCCCTGGACATGGACTACCGGTACCGCGTCGAGTACAACTTCGCGGCGTCCGGCCCGTGGCACGCCCAGGACATCTCGTACACGTTCAGCGGCGAGACGGACGACCGGACCCTGGAGCTGGACCCGTCCCGCCGGCTGGGCTTCCTGGAGGTCACGGTCGAGCCCACCGACATCGACCCCGACTCCCTCTCGTTCACCGAGGTGCAGCTGACGTACGCCGACCCCGGCGGCTGGGAGCAGCACTCGACGCTGACGGTGAAGGCCGACAGCCCGGTGCAGACCTGGCGGATCCGGATGCCCGACCGTACGCATCAGGAGTTCACGTACCGCTTCGTGCACACGCTCCCGGACGGCTCCGTCGTCACGACCGACCCGGTGACGACCACGTCCACCCGGGTCGCGGTCGTGGACCCGTTCGCCGCACGCCTGGACATCAGCATCGTCCCGGCCTGGAACCCCGCGACGGTCCGCAGCGTCGCGATCGACCTCGAGTACGAGGACCCGGACGCCGCCTACCACCGCACGCTGCGGGTGGAGTTCGCCGGCACCGACGTCGCGACCCGCGACGTCCACATCGCCATCCACAACCCGGCCCGGCGCACCTTCCGGCACCGCAGCACCCGCATCGACCTGGACGGCCAGGTCCACCAGACCGACTACACCGCGACCACCGACACCCTCATCCCCGCCACCTGACCGGCCACCCCGCCGCCGCGGTCGAAGCCGCGGCGGTGGGGTCCGGTAGAACACAGGGGTGATGGACCACCCGACCGCGCACGGCACCCACGACCATGCCGACGACCCGCGCAACGCGGACGTCCTGGTCAACGTCGACGGCCGGCTCGTCCCGCGCGGGCAGGCCGTGGTGAGCGTGTTCGACGCCGGATTCGTGCTCGGCGACGGCGTCTGGGAGGGGCTGCGGGTCAGCGCCGGGCACCCCGCGTTCCTCGAGCAGCACCTCGACCGGCTGTGGGAGGGCGCCGCCGCGATCGCGCTGGACGTCGGCCGCAGCCGGGACGAGCTGACCGCCGAGATCTACCGGACGCTCCAGGCGAACGGCATGGACGGCGACGGTGTGCATGTCCGGCTGATGGTGACCCGGGGGCCGAAGTCGACGCCGTACCAGGACCCGCGCATGTCGGCCGGCCCGGCCACGCTGGTGATCATCGCCGAGCACAAGGACCCGCTGCCGGCCACAGCCGTGACAGGCCTGACGCTGTTCACCGTCCACGTACGCCGGGCCCAGCCGGACACGCTCGACCCGAAGCTCAACTCGCACAGCAAGCTCAACGACATCACCGCCTGCATCCAGGCCTACACCGCCGGCGCGGACGAGGCGCTGATGCTCGACCCGCACGGGTTCGTCGCCACCTGCAACTCGACGCACTTCTTCATCGTGCGCGGCGACGAGGTGTGGACCTCGACCGGCATGTACTGCCTCGGCGGCATCACCCGCGGCAACGTGCTGCGGGTCTGCGAGCGGGCCGGCATCCCGGCCCGCGAGCGCAGCTTCAGCCTGACCGAGGTCTACAGCGCGGACGAGGCCTTCGTCACCGGGACGTTCGCCGGCCTGGTGCCGGTGCACACGGTCGACGGCCGGCGCATCGGCGACGGCCGCCGCGGTCCGATGGTCGGACGACTGCAGGAGCTCTACCGCGAGCTCGTCCGCGAGGACGTCGCCGGGCGGCGCGCGCCGTGACCGGCGGGGTGCGGCTGGCGGTGTGGTCGGGCCCGCGCAACATCTCGACCGCGCTGATGCGCTCGTGGGAGAACCGGCCGGACACGCGCGTGGTCGACGAGCCGCTCTACGCCTACTACCTGCGCGAGACCGGCCTGGACCATCCCGCCCGTGACGAGGTGATCGCCGCGGGCGAGACCTCCTGGCCGCTGGTGGTCCACGAGCTCACCGCGCCGGTCGAGGGCGTCTACTACCAGAAGCACATGACGCACCACCTCCTCCCGCAGCTGCCCCGGGACTGGATCGCGGCGCTGACGAACGTGCTGCTGATCCGCGACCCGGCCGAGGTCGTCGCGTCCTACGTCCGCTCGCGCGCGGACGTCCTGGCCGAGGACATCGGACTGGTCCAGCAGGGCGAGCTCTACGACCAGCTCGGCGCCGGCGTCCCCGTCATCGACGCCGCGGACTTCCTGCGCGACCCGGAGGGACACCTGCGCTGGCTCTGCGACGTCGCCGGCGTGGAGTTCACCGACCGGATGCTGCGCTGGCCGGCCGGGCCGCGGGACTCCGACGGCGTCTGGGCGCCGCACTGGTACGGCGCCGTGCTCGCCTCCACCGGCTTCCGGCCGTACCGGCCGCGGCCGGTCGAGCTCGCCGGCGCCGCCCGGGAGGCGGCGGACCGCAGTCGCCCGCACTACGAACGACTCCACGAGGCCCGCGTCCGGCTGTAGCGGCGGCTGCCCGATCCTGAGGGTGCCGAGGACCGCGTTCGGTCAACTATCGTGGGTGTTACACAGTCCTGTCCTCGCCAGTTGGAGGGTCGATGAGGCGTCGCCGTCCCCGTCACGTCAGGATCACCGAGCCGCTGGTGCGGGAGAACGGCGTGCTCCGCCCCGCCACCTGGGACGAAGCACTGGACCGGGCCGCCGCCGGCTTCCGCGGCGTCGGGCCGGACGAGTTCGGCATGTTCAGCTGCTCCAAGGCCACGAACGAGATGAACTACACCGCGCAGAAGTTCGCGCGAGCGGTGATGGGCAGTAACAACGTCGACTCCTGCAACCGAACTTGACACGCTCCTTCCGTCGTCGGTCTGACGACAGTCTTCGGAGCGGGTGGCGGCACCTCGGCGTACGAGGAAGCTGAGCACGCCGACCTGCTGATCCTGTGGGGTTCGAACGCACGCGAGACGCACCCGATCTTCTTCCACCATGCCCTGCAGGGGCTGAAGCGCGGCTGCCGGATGTACTCGGTGGATCCCCGCCGGACGTCCACGGCGCAGTGGGCCGACGGCTGGCTGGGCCTCGACGTGGGCACGGACATCGCGCTGGCCAACACCATCGGGCGGGAGATCATCCACGCCGGCCTGGCCAACGAGGCCTTCGTCGGCCGGGCCACGTCCGGGTTCGAGGACTACAAGGCCACGGTCGAGCCCTACACGCTGGAGCGCGGTGAGGAGATCACCAAGGTCCCGGCCGTGCTGATCCGGGAGCTGGCGCATGCGTACGCGCGGGCCGACCGGGCCCAGATCTGCTGGACGCTGGGCATCACCGAGCACCACAACGCGGCCGACTACGTGTTCGCGCTGATCAACCTGGCGCTGCTCACCGGGCACGTCGGGCGCTACGGCTCGGGCCTCGTCCCGCTGCGCGGGCAGAACAACGTGCAGGGCGGCGGCGACATGGGCGCCATCCCGTCCAAGCTGCCGGGCGGCTACGACCTCGCCGACGACGTCGCCCGCGACCGCTTCGAGAAGGTCTGGGGCGCCACCATCCCGCCGAAGACCGGCATGCACCTGTCCCAGATGTTCGAGGCCATGGAGACCGGCCAGCTCAAGGCGTTGTATTGCATCGGGGAGAACCCGGCCGAGTCCGAGGCCAACGCCGGCCACGCGCGCAAGATGCTCGAAGGGCTCGACCACCTGGTCGTGCAGGACATCTTCCGGACCGCGACGGCCGACATGGCCGACGTGGTGCTGCCGGCCGCGGCCGACTGGTGCGAGTACGAGGGCACCGTCACCAACTCCGAACGGCGCGTGCAGCGCATCCGCAAGGCCCTCGACCCACCCGGCCAGGCCCGCCCGGACACGCACATCATCTGTGCGATCGCCGACCGGATGGGTCACGACTGGGGCCAGCCGACCGCCGAGCAGGTCTGGGACGAGCTGCGCTCGGTCTCGCTCAACTGGCACCAGGGCATGAGCTACGCCCGGCTCGACGAGCTCGGCGGCCTCCAGTGGCCGTGCCCCGAGCTCGACCACCCGGGTACGCCGATGCTGCACGCGCGGCTGTGGGCGTCCGGCGAGGCTCTCGGGACGCCGGCACCGTTCACGCCGGTGGAGCACGTGCCGCCGGTGGACACGCTCACGCCCGAGTACCCGATCCGGCTCACCACCGTCCGGGTGCTCGACGGCTACAACTCCGGCGTGCAGACCGGCGGGTACAGCTCGCCGCTGCGCCGCCAGGAGTCGCTGCGGATGGACGCGACCGACGCCGCCGGGCTGGGCATCGCCAACGGCGACCACGTCCTCGTCACGTCCCGGCGGGGGTCGGTGCAGGCACCGGTGTGGCTGGACCGGTCCCTGCGGCCCGGGCTCGCGTCGTTCACGCCGCACTTCACCGAGGAGGTCGACGTCAACGTCCTCACCAACGACGCCTGGGACCCCAAGTCGGGGACCTCGGAGTTCAAGGCGACGGCCGTACGGATCGAGAAGGCTCCGGCCGGGAGTGGGAACTGAGTGGATCTTCGCCTGTCCGATGCCGAAGCGACCCCGCAGGAGACCGAGGTCGTCGACGCGGTCTTCGACGCGCTCCGCGGCGCCGACGACGTACCGGGACCCGACCGGCGGTTCGTGGACGGCGGCCACGCGGCCCGGGGACGGCGGCACATGCTGCTCCCGGCGCTGCACGCGGTGTCCGACGCGGTGGGCCACATCAGCCCGGGGGCGCTGAACCACGTCGCCCGGGTGCTCGCCGTCCCCCCGGCCGACGTGTACGGGGTCGCGACCTTCTACGCGATGTTCTCGACCGAGCCCCGGCCGCCCCGCGTCGTGCATGTCTGCGACGACGTGGCCTGCGGCCCGTTCGGCGGTGAGGAGATCATCGCCGGGCTCGACGGCCTCGATCCCGAGCAGTCCACCGTGGTACGCAGCCCGTGCCTCGGGCTGTGCGAGCGGGCGCCGGCGGTGCTGTTCCAGCGGGCCGGCGCGCCGGACTTCAGCCTGGCCCCGGCCCGTACCGAGACCGTCCTGGGCGCCGACTTCGCCGCGGCGGACGCGGCGTTCGGCGACACCTCGGTGAGCGTTCCGCAGACCGGGCAGGCGGGACTGCGGCTGCTGCGCCGCGTCGGGGTCGTCGACCCGGAGAGCCTGGACAGCTACCGCGCCGCCGGCGGCTACACGGCCCTGCGGCGGGCGGTCGAGATGGGCGCCGGCCGGGTCGTCCGGGAGATCACGGACGCGTCGCTGACCGGTCGCGGCGGCGCCGCGTTCCCCACCGGGATGAAGTGGGACGGCGTCGCCAAGGCGCCGGAGCGGCCGCACTACCTGGTCTGCAACGCCGACGAGTCCGAGCCCGGCACGTTCAAGGACCGGGTCCTCATGGAGAGCGACCCGTTCGGCCTGATCGAGGCGATGACGATCGCCGGGTACGCCGCCGGCTGCGAGCGCGGCTACCTCTACATCCGCGGTGAGTACCCGCTGGCCACCCGGCGGCTGGAGACGGCGATCGCGGCGGCCCGGCTGCGCGGCTACCTCGGCGACGACGTCATGGGCGAGGGGTTCGCGTTCGACATCGAGCTGCGCCGCGGCGCGGGGGCGTACATCTGCGGCGAGGAGACCGCCCTGCTCAACTCGATCGAGGGCTTCCGCGGCGAGCCCCGCAACAAGCCGCCGTTCCCGAGCGTGAGCGGGCTGTTCGGCAAGCCCACGGTGATCAACAACGTCGAGACGCTCTACAACGTGCTCGAGGTGCTCGCCGTCGGCGGGCCGGCGTTCGCGTCGATCGGCGGCGGGCGCTCCACCGGGACCAAGCTGTTCTGCGTGTCCGGTGCGGTCGGCACGCCCGGTGTCTACGAGGTGGAGTTCGGCACCACGCTGCGCGAGCTGCTCGTGCTCGCCGGCGGGATCCGCGGGGAGCTGCGCACGATCCTGCTCGGCGGCGCGGCGGGCGGGTTCGTCCCGCCCGACCAGCTCGACGTCGTGCTGACCCTGGAGGGCGCCCGCGAGATCGGCGCCACGCTGGGCTCGGGCGTCGTGATGGCCTTCGACACCGCCGCGGACCTCACCGGTACCCTGCGGCGCATCGCCGCGTTCTTCCGCGACGAGTCCTGCGGGCAGTGCGTGCCCTGCCGGGTGGGCACCGTCCGGCAGGAGGAGGCGCTGGCCCGGCTGGAGCGCAACGCTCCGATCGGCTCGCGGGACACCGAGCTCGCGCTGCTCGACGACCTGGCCCGGGTCATGCAGGACGCCTCGATCTGCGGGCTCGGGCAGACCGCGCCGGCGGCGATCCGCTCCGCGCTGTCGCTGGGTCTGCTCGACGCACCGCCCTCGCTCAACGGCTCGCGCACGGGAAGGGGTCCGCACTGATGACCGTTACCAGCCCGGTGATGCTGGGGCAGATCGGCCGCCTGGTCACCCTGACCATCGACGGCACGGAGGTCCGCGTACCCGAGGGCGCGACGATCCTGGACGCGCTGCACGACCAGGGCACGCCCGAGCAGGCCGACACCCCGACGCTGTGCTGGGCGCCGAACCTGAACCCGGTCAACGCCTGCCGGGTGTGCGTGGTGGAGGTCGAGAACTCCCGGGCGCTGGTGCCGTCCTGCGCGCGCAAGGCCGAGGACGGGATGGTGGTGCGCACCGACTCGGAGAAGGTGCGGCACAGCCGCCGGATGGTGCTGGAGCTGCTGGCCTCGTCCGCGGACATGTCCCAGGCCAGCCCGGACGTCCAGCGCTGGATGGGCGCGTACGGGGTCGACGCGGCCCGCTACGGCCCGCCGGCACCACCCTCGACCGACCGCGACTCCCGGCACGCCGGCCACCACCACGCCCCCGACGGCACGACGGCCGCGACGGTCGAGCAGCCGGTGAAGGTCGACAACGACCTCTACGTACGGGACTACTCCCGCTGCATCATGTGCTACAAGTGCGTCAAGGCCTGCGGTACGGACGCCCAGTTCACCTTCGCGATCGCGGCCGCCGGCCGCGGCTTCGACGCGCGCATCGCGACCGAGTTCAACGCGGAGCTGCCCGAGTCCGCCTGCGTCTACTGCGGCAACTGCATCGGCGTCTGCCCTACCGGAGCCCTGAAGTCCGTCCGCGAGCACGAGCTGCGCGAGGCCGACGACTGGCACCCCGACGAGGAGGTCGTCACCACGACCATCTGCTCGTTCTGCGGCGTCGGCTGCAACCTGGAACTGCACGTCCAGCAGAACTCGATCGTCAACGTCACCAGCCCGGCGGACCACTCGGTCACCCACGGCCACCTCTGCATCAAGGGCCGCTTCGGCTTCCAGCACGTCCAGAACCTCCCACCCGCTCCCTGACCGGGCCCCGTTGGAAGTCCTGGCCGGGCCTCGACCGGCGCTGAACCGGCGACGGCGGCAAGGGACACTGCCGGAATGGCGGAACCGAGGGACCCGGCCGGCCGGGGTCGGCTGCCGGCGTTGATCCGGCCGATGATGGCCACGCTCAGCGAGCTCCCGCCGGCGGCGCAGGACGACCTCTGGGCGTACGAGGTGAAGTGGGACGGCGTCCGCGCCGTCGCCTACGCCGAGGACGGCGGGCTGCGGCTGATGTCCCGGACCGACCGTGACATCACCGTTCGCTACCCCGAGCTCCATCCCCTCGGGGCCGCTCTCGCCGGTATGTCCGTCGTCCTCGACGGCGAGCTCGTCTCCCTCGACGCCGACGCCCGGCCGTCCTTCGGGCGGCTGCAGCACCGGATGCACGTCACCGACGACGCCGAGGCCCGCGGCCTCGTCGGCCGCTACCCCGTCACCTACATGATCTTCGACGTCCTGGTCGCCGACGGACGCTCACTCCTCGACCGGCCCTACGTCGAACGCCGGACCCGGCTCAACGACCTCGACCTCGCCGGGCCGGCCTGGCAGACCCCGCCGTCCTGGATCGGCGGCGGCCCGGACCTCGTCGCCGCCACCGCCGCCCAGGGCCTGGAAGGGGTCATCGCCAAGCGGACCAGCTCGACCTACCGACCCGGGCAGCGCAGCAAGGAGTGGCGCAAGATCAAGAACCTGCAGACCGCCGACATCCTCATCGGCGGCTGGAACCCCGGCGAAGGCCGCCGTGCGGGCACCGTCGGCTCCCTCCTCATGGGACTGTCCACACCGGACGGACTCGCCTACATCGGCAACGTCGGCACCGGCTTCACCGACGCCGTTCTGCGTGACCTCCTGCGCCGCCTCGAACCACTGTCGACCCCGACGTCACCGTTCGACGCCGTCCCCGTCCCCCGCGAGTTCGCCCGCCGCGCCCACTGGGTCCGACCGGAACTCGGCGGCGAGGTCGCCTACGCCGAACTCGGCTCCGACGGCCGCCTCCGCCACCCCCGCTGGCGCGGCCTGCGAGACTGACCGGCCGCCAGGACGGCTTCCGCCGGATACACCTGCTCCTTCAGGAAGTCCGAAACCTGTCCGGACAGCCCGCGGGTGCGCTCGTCGGCGGCGAAATCCACGTCAGGCCGTTCCGGTCACGACGGTCGGTCCCCGTCGAACAGGGCCGCGCGGATCGCCTGGCGCTTGAGCTTCATGCTCACGGTCTTCGGCAGCTCGCCGACGAATCGCACCACGGTCGGCTTCTTGTAGCTGGCCAGGTGCCGGCGGCAGTGCTCGATCACGTCGGCCTCCGTCAGCCGCGCGCCGCGGGCGACGACCACGGCGGCAGCCACCGTCTGGCCGTACCGCTCGTGGGGAGCGGCGACGACGGCCACCTCCTCCACGCCCTCGAGGGTGGCGATCACGCCCTCGACCTCGGCCGGGTAGATGTTCATGCCCCCGGAGACGATCATGTCCACCCGGCGCTCGCGGACGTACACGTAGCCGGCGGGGTCGATGGAACCGATGTCCCCGCTGTAGTACCAGCCGTCCTGCATCGACTGGGCGGTCGCCTCCGGACGATGCCAGTAGCCGGCCATCAGCGAGGTCGACCGCACGGCCAGCTCGCCCTCGGACTTGCCGTCGTGCGGCAGCGGCCGCCGTTGCTCATCGACGATCTCGACCGACGCGTCCACCGTCACCCGGCCGACGGAGTCGTAGAGGTCCATCGCGTCGCACGGCCCGAGGATGTCGCGGCCGGTGAAGGCGGTGACGATCCCGCCGCTGATCTCGGTCATCCCCCAGCCCTCGACCAGCCGGGGCCCGACGACCTCGGCGAGGCCGGCCAGCCGCTGCGCCGGGGCCTTGGAGGCCGAGTGCAGGACCGTGGTCAGCGTGTCGAGCGCCTCCGGCCGCTCCCGTACGGCCGCACCGAAGTCCGCCATGCCGGGGGTCGGGACGTAGACGAAGGTCGCGCTGCGGCGGATGACGAGGTCGACCGCGCGGCCCGCGTCCCACTTGCCGAGCAGGTGCATCGACCCGCCGACGAACAGGTGGCTCATCGCGAAGGCGCACACGGTGGCCGTGAACGACATCGAGCCGGTGTACGCGGCGACGGAGGCCAGCGGCAGGTGATAGGAGACCGTGTTCATCCGGGCCAGGTTCTTCAGCGACCGGTGGGTCAGCATCGCCCCCTTGGGGAAACCGGTCGTGCCGCTGGTGTACGCGATGATGTACAGGTCCTCCTCGTCCAGCTGCGGCAGCGCGTCCACGCCGTCGCCGGCAACGAGGTCCTCGAAGCGGGTCGCGCCCAGCGCGGTGTCCTGGCCGTACGTGCCGACGAGCGCGAAGTCGCCGGCGGAGAACGTCGCGTCGGCCCGCTCGGCCAGACCGTCGGAGACCAGGAGGGCCCGCGCGTCGGCGTCCTCGACGATGTAGCGGGCCTCCTGCGGGGTCAGCCGGTTGTTCACCGGGACCATGACCAGCCCGGCCCGGGCCGCCGCCATGTACGTCTCCAGGTACTCGACGGAGTCGTCCGCCCAGACGGCGAGGCGATCGCCGCGCCGCAACCCGCGGCCCAGCAGGCTCTTCGCCAACCGGGTCGCGCGTCCGTCCACTTCGGAGTAAGTACGCGAGTCGCCGCCCTCGATCGCGAACAGCACCCGATCGGGGCTGCGCTGCGCTCCGAAGGTGAGCATGTCCCCGATGAGGTCGGGTCGTACGCCCTGAGCGGTCACGGGGCCTCCTCGCGTCGGGTCGGGTACGTCATGGTCAGCCCCACCGCTTGGCGGCGTCGAGCAGTTCGGCCCGATGGGCGGGGTCGGCGATGGCCGCCAGCGCGGCCGCCCGCTCGGGCAGGGTGCGGCCGGCCAGGCCGGCGACGCCGTGCTCGGTGACCACGTGGGTCACCGCGGTACGCGGGGTGGTGACGACGGAGCCCTCGCCCAGCGCGGACACGATCCGGGACCGGCCGCCGCGGGCGGTGGAGCGCATCGCGATCACCGACCGGCCGCCCGGCGACAGCAGCGCGCCCTGCATGTAGTCGCACTGGCCGCCGGCCCCGGAGACGATCCGGTGGCCGACCGTCTCGGCGTTCACCTGGCCGCCGAGATCCACCTCGATGGCGGAGTTCACCGCGACCAGACCCGGCACCCGGGCGAACGTGTCCGGGCTCATCGCGTAGTCGGCCCCGACGACGCGGACGGTGTCGTGGGCCGCGGCGTACTCGGCCAGGGCCCGGCTGCCCATGACCTCGCCGACCTCGACCGCGCCCGGGTGCGGCGTGTACCGCGCCCCGGTCACCACCCCGGCCTCCATCAGCTGCATCGCGCCGTCGGTGAGCATCCCGACCAGGCCGAGGTCGCGGTGTCCGGACAGGTGCTGCAGCAGCGCCTCGGGGATGCCACCGAGGCCGATCTGCAGGGTGTCGCCGTCGCGGACGAGGCCGGCGACGTTGCCGGCGACCGCGCGATCGACCTCGTCCCAGCCGCTGCGGCCGAACTCCGTCAGCGGCGCGTCCAGCCGGACCAGGCGCTCCAGCTGGTCGACGTGCACCCGCCGATGTCCGGTGGTGGTGGGCATGTGCTCGTTGACGACGCCGATCAGGCGGGGGACGCGGTCGGCCAGCGGCGCCAGGTACGACGGCGACACCCCGAGCGTGCAGAAGCCGTCCGCGGCCGGCGGGGACAGGTGCAGCACCAGCGCGTCGACCGGGTACGCGCCGCCGGGACCGAACGTCCCGACGATCTGCGAGTAGCGCAGCGGCAGGAAGGACACGTTCCCGGCCGCGGCGACCCCGGGCGCGTACTGCCAGGTGGTGAGGCGCACGTACGGGGCCAGCTCGGCCAGGAAGCCGTAGCCGGTCAGCACGAGGCCGGCGACGATCTCGACCTGCTCGCGGCCGGTCAGCGCGCCGCCGATCGCGCCCACGAACTCGGCCGGGAACCCGCACCCGGACGGGAGCAGCACCCGGGCGCCGGCCAGCGACCGCCACGCGTCCTGAGCGGAGTCGGTCACGGCGCGCCATCCGTCCAGGACGTCCAGGACGCCCGGGCGGTCAGCACGGTGGTCCCGTCCTGGTCGACGCACTCCACGTCCGCGCCGGCCGGGTGGCGGGTGACGGACACGGTGACGGTGCTGGGCACGTACACCGGGGCGACGAACCGGTACGCCACCGCAGATCGGGGCGCGTACGTGGCCAGCAGCTCGCCCACGATCGAGGCGAGGATCGGGCCGTGCGCGATGCACCGGCCGTAGCGGGTGGTGGCGGCGAACTCCGGGTCGGTGTGCAGCCGGTTGTGGTCCCCGGACAGGTCGGCCCAGGCCCGGACGAGCTCGGCGTCGATCACGACCTGCTCGCTCACAGCGGCCACACCCCGAGCACGCGGACCCGGGCGAACTCCGCGGCACCGGCGGCGAAGCTCACGTCGATCGTGACCCAGCCGCGGCCCTTGCGCTCGGCCCGGTCGGTCACGACGGCGGAGGCCCGGAGCGGGGTGTCCGGCGGCAGCGGCCCGAGGGTCTCCACCTCCAGGCTCGCCATGACGCCGCCGCTGGGCATCGTCCCCTCGCTGAGGTACGCGCGGCGCGCCTGGATCGCCAGCAGGCCGGTCGGAGTGTCCGACACGCGTCCGGCGATCGACCGGTACGCCGCCAGCGTCGCCGCATCGACGGTGAACCCGACCGGCGTGAACCGCCGGCCCAGCGCCATCCGGTCGTACGTCATCAGCTCGGTCACGACGGTCCCCCCGGGGCGCGGGCCGCGGGCAGCCCCGACCGCTGCACCCGGCTCAGCAGCGGCCGCCCCAGCACCGACTCGGCCAGCCGCCCCGCGGCCAGCGCCGCCTCCAGGTCGATGCCGTCGACCAGCCCGCTGCTCGTCGCGACGGCCGCGAAGTCCTCGGTGCACAGGTTTCCGGCGGAGGCGGCCTGGTGCTCGTCCGGCGGGTGGCCGCCGATCCCGCCGAGCGCGCAGTCGATCCAGTCGGCGCCGGCGCCGGCCGCCGCGATCGCGTTGGCCAGGGCGGTGCCGCGCATGTCGTGGAAGTGGCCGGTGAGCGGGACCCCGCACTCGGTCCGTACCAGGTCGACGAGGGCGGCGGCCGTGCGCGGGTCGGCCTCGCCGGTCGTGTCGCCGAGCATCGCCTCCGTGGCCCCGGCGGCCAGCAGCGAGCCGACGAGCTCGACGACCTGCGCCGGCGGCACCGGCCCTTCGATCGGGCACGACCAGGCGGTGCCGACGCAGCCGATCACCTTCAAGCCGTCCTCGGTCGCCGCCCGGACCACCTCGTCGATCTCGGCCAGGGCCTCGCGGGTGCCGCGCCGGACGTTCTTGCGGTTGTACGACTCCGACGACGCGATCGCCACGAGCACCGAGTCGACGCGCTCGGCGAAACCCGGCACCGAGGCCAGCCGCTGGTAGCCACGCAGGTTCGGCACGTAGACCAGGTAGTCGACGCCGGGGCGGCGGTCGAAGCGGGCGACGACCTCGGTGGCGTCCGCGAACTGCGGCCAGGTCTGCGGCCGCGCGAACGAGGCGACCTCCACCCGCCCGGCCCCGAACGTGCCCGCGGCCGCGATCACGGCCAGCTTGTCCTCGGTCCGGACGGGACGCTCGGCCTGGATGCCGTCCCGGCCCCAGCACTCAGCCAGCCGCATGGCTGCTCACGACGGACTCGGGGTCCTCGGGGTCCTCGGCCAGCACCCGGGCGACGCCCTCGACGCACTGCGCCAGCGGGGTCCCGGTGGGAAACACCGCCGCCACGCCCAGCCGCTCCAGCTCCGCGTGCTCCTGCGGCCGGACGGTCCCGCCGACCACGACGGGGATGTCGGCCGCGTCCCGGCGGGCCAGCTCGGCCAGGACGCGGCGGCTCAGCTCCACGTGGGATCCGGACAGGATGGACAGCCCGATCACGTCGACCGACTCCTGGATCGCCGCGACCGCGATCTGGGCCGAGGTCTGCCGCCGTCCGGTGTAGATGACCTCGAAGCCGGCGTCCCGCAGCGCGCGCATGATGACCAGCGCGCCGCGGTCGTGGCCGTCCAGACCGGGCTTGGCCAGCAGCACCCGGCCCCGGTACGGCTCACGCGGAGAACGACTCACGGTATTCCCCGAACTCGGCCACCAGCAGGTCCATCATCTCGCCCAGCGTCGCGCCGGCCTCGGCCGCGCGGATGACCGGCTCGATCAGGTTCGCCTCGCCGCGGGCGGCGGTCTCCAGCGCGGCCAGCCCGCCGGCCAGCGGACCGGGGTCACGGGTCCGCCGGTGCTCGGCGAGCGCGGCCAGCTGGCGGGTCCGCGCGGTGTCGTCGACCTGGTGCAGCGGGACCGGGTTGTCCCGGTCCTCGTCCATGACGTAGCAGTTCACGCCGACGACCCGCTTGGTCCCGGACTCGATGCTCTGCTCGGTCTGGAAGGCGGTGTCGGCGATCGCCCGCTGCGGGAAGCCCTGCTCGATGGCCGGCACGATGCCGCCCAGCCCGTCGATCTCGGCGATCAGGGCCGCGGCCCGCGACTCCATCTCGTCGGTCAGCGCCTCGACGTAGTAGGAGCCGCCGAGCGGGTCGACCGCCTTGGTGACCCCGGACTCCTCGGCGAGCACCTGCTGGGTCCGCAGCGCCAGCAGCGCGGCGTGCTCGGTCGGGATGTCGTACGCCTCGTCGTAGCCGGCCACGAGCATCGCCTGGCACCCGCCGAGCACCGCCGCGAGCGCCCCGTACGCCCCGCGCACGATGTTCAGCTCCGGTTGCTGGATCTTGAAGTTGTAGCTGCCGACCGGCGCGGTCACCCGGAACTTCATCGCCGACGGGTCGGTCGCGCCGAACTCGTCCCGGCAGATGTGCGCCCACATCCGCCGGGCGGCGCGGAACTTCGCCGCCTGCTCCAGCAGGTTGTGGTCGGCGAACATCATGAAGGAGAACCGCCGGCCGACGACGTTCACGTCCATGCCCCGGGCGACCAGGGTCCGCAGGTACTCCTTCGCGCAGGAGAGCACGAACGCCATCTCCTGGATGTCCGAGGCGCCGGCCTCGTAGAACAGGCAGCCCCGGATGTTGATCGGGTAGAAGTTCGGGGTGTTCTCCAGGCTGGACTCGAACGTGTCGGCGAACAGCCGCAGGGCGGCCCGCGGCGGCACCCGCCACAGCCCCCGGGCGATGAACTCGACCAGCGGATCGTTGCTGAGCGTGCCCGATACCCGGGTGAGGTCCGCGCCCTGCTGCCGGGCGGTGGCGAGGAAGAGCGCGTAGATGATCGCCGACGGCGCGTTGATGTTGAACGTGGCCGCGATCTTGTCCAGCGGCAGCGCGGCGAACAGGCCCTCCATGTCGGCCAGGGTGTCCACGGCCACGCCGAGACGGCCCACCTCCGGCGTCGCCTCGGGGTCGTCGGAGTCCAGCCCGAGCTGCGTGGCCAGGTCGAACGCGCAGCTGATGCCGTTCTGGCCCTCCCGCAGCAGGGTCTGCCAGCGCTCGACGGTCTCCGTCGCCGTGCCGTAGCCGGCGTACTGGCGCATGCGCCACGGGCGGGAGCGGTACATCTCGTGGTGCACGCCCCGGGTGAACGGGAACGTGCCCGCCGGCTCGGGTGCCGCGCCCACGTCGCCCGGCCCGTACGACTCGGCGACGGGGATGTCGCTCTCAGTCCGGATGTCCATCCCGACCGGGCCCCTTTCCGACGGTGTCACTGGCGGCCTCATGCGCGCGGAAGACCCAGCACGCGCTCGGCCAAAATGTTGCGCTGGATCTCCGACGTACCGCCGCCGAGGGTCAGCGAGCGCGCGGCGAAGTAGTGCCGGCTCCAGTCGTCCGGACCGGCGGGATCGAGCGCGACGCCGGCGTCGCCGTACAGGTCCCGCCAGAGTTCCAGCATCGCCTGCCCGTGCGCGTCGGCCAGCGCCCGGCGTACCTCGGGCACGGTCTCCGGGTCCCGGCTGCTGGCGTAGCCGAGACCGCCGAGCGCCTCGGTCCGCATGACGTGCAGCGCGAGGGCCTCGGCGTACCCGGTGGCCAGCCGCTGCCGCAGGTCGTCGGGCAGGTCGAGGCCGCGGGCCACGCCGAGCAGGTCGGCGAAGGTCGGCCCCTCCCCCCACAGCAGGCCCGGGGTGGCCGACATGGACAGCCGCTCGTTGGCGAGGACGTCCAGGGCGATCCGCCAGCCCGCGTTCTCCGCGCCGATGCGGTCCTCGTCGGTCAGCCGGACGTCGTCCAGGAAGACCATGCACCACTTCGGCTCGTTCTCCATGCTGGCGATCGGCCGCAGCGTCACCCCCGGCGCCGACATCGACACCACGAAGCACGAGATGCCCCGATGCTTGGGCGCGTCCGGGTCGGTACGCGCCAGCAGCAGGCCCCAGGTGGCCAGGTGCGCCTGTGAGGTCCAGATCTTCACGCCGTTGACCAGGTAGCCGTCGCCGGAGCGGGTGGCCGACGTGGTCAGCGACGCGAGGTCGGAACCGGCCTCCGGCTCGCTGAACAGCTCGCACCAGATCTCCTCGCCGCTGAGCATCGGGCCCAGGTAGCGGTCCTGCTGCGCCGGCGAACCGGACCCGGCGATGAGCGGGGCGACGAAGTCGCGGGCGAGCGGGTACGGCGGCCGCGCGACGCCGGCCCGGCCCAGCTCCTGCTCGATGACCACGAGGTGGTCGCCGCTCGCGCCGAGCCCGGTCGGCGGCGGCCAGTGCGGCACCAGGTAGCCGCCGTCCAGCAGGTCCCGCCCGGTCGGCGCCGGGTGCTCCCCCAGCCATTCCCGGACCGGCTCCCGGCGCGGGTCGTCCGCGGCCGGCATCCGGGCCGGGAACAGCTCGTCCCCGGCCGGCTCGGCCAGCACGGACGCGGCGAGCGCGGAGCGGTCCGGGCCGGCCGAGCCGAGCTGCAGCGAGAGCCAGCGGGCCCGGCGGAAGTACGACTGGGGCAGCGCCTCGCGGGTGTACCCGAAGGTCCCGTGGATCTGGATGGAGTCGGCCGCGACCCGGACGTACGCGTCCGTCGCGGTCACCTTCGCCGCCAGCACCGCGTCGTCCGCGCCGGGCGCACCGTCGTCGGCCGCGGCACAGGCATAGCCGAGCGTCGCCTTCGCCGTCTCCACCGCGATGAGCCCGTCGGCGCACTTGTGCTTGACGGCCTGGTGCACGCCGATCGGCCGGCCGAACTGGACGCGCTGCCGGGCGTACGCGACGGCCAGCCGGAGGGTCTCCTCGGCGCCGCGCACGGCCTCCGCGGCCGCGGCGATCCGGCCGGCGCGGACGGCGGCCGCGATCGCGTGTCGGGTCCCGGCGTCACCGGCCAGCCGCCGGGCCGGGGCGCCGCCGAACGTGACGTCGGCCAGCCGGCGGGTCGGGTCGATGCTCTCCACCGGAACCACCCCGGCGTCGGCCCGGTCGACCGCGAACAGCCCGAGCCCGTCCCCGCTCGCCGCCACCACGCACAGCACGTCGGCGGCATCCGCGTCCACCACGAGCGCGGCCCGCCCGCTGAGCCGACCGTCCACCTCTCGGGGCAGGGTCGCCGTGGCGCCGCGGAAGGCGAGGGCGAGGGTCAGTTCGCCGGCCGCCGCGGCCCGGACGAGGTCGGCGGCTTCTCCCGGCTCGTCCCGGACGGCGAGCAGCGCGGGCAGGGCGAGCACCGCGGTGCCCCAGAACGGGCCGCCGTAGAGCACCGCGCCCAGCTCACCCGCGATCATGGCGAGGTCGGCGTACCCGAGGTCGAGGCCGTCCAGCTCGGCCGGCACGAGCACGGCGCAGACGCCCATCTCCGCCGCCAGCTCCCGCCACAGCGCCGGGTCGGCCGGCTCGTCGCCGACGATCCGCGGGTGCACCGCGGCCGGGCCGTGCCGGTCCGTCAGCAACCGCCGGAGGGCGGCTCGGCGGAGCAGCACGTCCTCGGGCGGCGCGTAGAAGGCGGGCCGCTCCGACACCGCTTCCGGTGCGCCCATCGCCACCCCTTCGCGGACACCATCGTCGACTATGCGAACGAACGTTCACTCACACTAACGAGCGCGCTGAGCTACCGTCAACGGGATCCAACCGCCTTTGACCGTCGGCACTCGGCATCTTACGCTGAGCGTCCGCTCACCATAGAGCGAGCGATTGATCGCCGCCCCGAGCATCCTGGAGCTGATCGACCCGATGCTGACCGCCGAGCAGCGCGCCCTCCAGGACACCGTGCGCACCCTGTGCGCCCGCACCGCCGACCGGGACCTGGTCCGGGCCTGGGACGAGGAGGGTCGCTTCCCCGAGGAGATCTGGAAGGCCCTGGCCGACAGCGAGCTGCTCGGCCTGCCGCTGCCGGAGGAGTTCGACGGGCAGGGCGCCGGGTTGCTGGAGACCACGCTGGTGATGGAGGAGCTGGCCCGGCACTCGGTGGCCGCCGCGTTCGCGTTCCTCATCACCGTCTGCTTCGGCGGCCTGACGATCGACAGGTCCGGCACCCCGGAGCAGCGGGCGTGGTTCCTGCCGCGCATCGCCCGGGGCGAGATCCGGCTGTCCGGAGCGTTCACCGAGCCCGGCGGCGGCAGCGACCTGTTCGCCCTGCGCACCTCGGCCGTCCGGGACGGCGCGGACTTCGTGCTCAACGGGCAGAAGACGTACATCACCTCGGCCCAGGTCGCCGACCACCTCGTCCTGCTGGCCCGGACCAGCCGGGAGGAGCGGCGCAGCGACGGGCTGACGGTGTTCCTGGTGCCGACGACCGCGCCCGGTCTGGAGGTCCGGCCGCTGCGGCCGCTGGGCCTGCGCTCGACCGGCACCAACGAGGTGTTCCTCGACGACGTCCGGGTCTCCGCCGACCAGGTGCTCGGCGAGGTCGGCAACGGCTGGCGGGTCCTGGTGCCGATGCTCAACAAGGAACGCATCCTGGCCGGGGCCTGGGCCCTGGGGAACGGGTGGGCCGCCCTCGACGACGCGATCGCGTACGCCGGCCAGCGCGAGGCGTTCGGCCGCCCCATCGGCGCGAACCAGGTCATCCAGCACTACGTCGCGGACGCGGCGATCGCGCTGGAGTCGGCCCGCCAGCTCCTGTACGAGGCCTCCCGCCTCCAGGACGCGGGCGACCCGGCCGCCGCCCGCTTCTCGATGATGGCCAAGGTCGCGGCGACCGAGGCCGGCTTCGCCGCCAGCCACGCCGGCATGCGCATCCTCGGCGGGCAGGGCTACCTGATGGAGACGCCGATGCAGCGCTACTTCCGGGACGCGCACGTCGCCCTGCTCGGGCCGAGCACCAACGAGGTGTCCAAGTCGTTCGTCGCGCGGTCGCTCGGAATGCCGCGCGACCGCCCGGCCGGATGACCGACGCCGGGCCGCCGCTCGCCGCGCTCGCCGCGCTGGTGCGCGACGGCGACCGGGTCGTGGCCGGCGGGCTGCCGCTGTGGCGCAAGCCGATCGCCCTGGTCCGGGCCGTGGCCGCCGCCGGGCGGCGGTCGCTGCGCTACTCGGCCTTCCTCGCCTCGCTGGACGCGGAGATCCTGGCCGCGGCCGGCTGCCTGGCCGAGCTGGAGTACGGCTACCTCGGCCGGGACGTGCTCGGCATCAGCCGGGCACTGTCCACAACGGACGACCTCGACCGCCGGCTCCGTACGGAGTTCGAGTACTGGGCGGCGCTGCGGGCGACCGCCACCGGCGTCGCCACGCTGCCCGACGCGTTCGGCCGTCCGGTCCCCGCCGCCCGGTACGACGTGTGCCTGCTGCACGCCGCGCTGATCGACGGCGCCGGCGACGTCCACAGCTGCCCGCTGGACGCGATGGAGGAGGACGACCGCCTGCTGGCCGGCGCGGCCGACCGGGTGCTGGTGACGGTGGAGCGCCGGGTCCGGGTCGCACCGCCGGGGTCGGTCCTGCTGCTGCCCGCGGCCGAGGTGACCGCCGTCGCGGTCCAGCCGGGCGGGGCGCGGCCGCTGGGGATGGCCGGGGCGTACCCGCCCGACCTCGACCTGATCGACGCGGCGGGAGCGCGGCCGTGACCGGCCCGGCCGGCGAGCGGGAGCGGCTGATCGTCGCGCTCGCCCGGGAGGTCGCTCCCGACGACAGCGTCGTCGTCGGCGTCGGGACCCCGCTGGCGCTGGCCGCCGTCCTGCTCGCCCGGGAACTGCACGCCCCCGCCGTACGGCTGCTGATGCCGGGGGCGCTGGACCCGGCCGCCCGGGACCTGGCCGACTACCTCGTCCGCCCCTGGTCCGGCGGCGGTAGCGCGCGGGCCCGACTGTCCAGAATGGACATTCTCGATGCCATCGCGGCCGGAGCGGTGACGCTGCAGTTCGTCCGGCCGGCCCAGGTCGACGAGCGGCTGCGCATCAACACCGAGCTGGTTCGCAGCCCGCGCGGGATCCGGCACCTCGTCGGGCCGGTGGCGTTGCCGGACCTGCTGGAACGGGCCGGCCGGGTCGTCGCGTACCTGCCGCGGCACGATCCCGCGTCCCTCGTGCCCGAGGTCGACACGGTCACCGCGCCACGGCCCGGCGGGCGCGGCCGGCTGGCCCGGGTGATCACCCCGCTCGCCGTCCTGGAACGACCCGGGGACTCGACGCTGGTGACCGGCCGCGGCACGTCGGTGTCCGCGGCCGAGCTCGCCGAGCTGACCGGCTTCCCGGTCGCACAGGACGGCGCCCGCCCGATCCCGGAGCCGTCGGCCGAGGAGCTCGACCTCCTGCGCCGGGTCGTCGACCCGCTCGGCCTGTCCGGGCTGGAGGATCCGGTCGGCCGCACCGCCGCGCTCGGCACCCTGGCCCGGGCGTGGAAGACATCCCCCAGCTTCCGGGAGGCAGCACCGTGAGCGACACCCGACCCCGCCGCGTCGTCGTGACCGGCGCGACCCCGGCCCGGCTGCGCGGGCGGGCTCCCCGCGGCGACGACGCCGAGGTCGTCGTCGTGTCGGTGGGACAGCCGGATCCGGCGCCCGCGGAGGCGGCCCGGCTGGCGGCGGAGCTGGGCGCGTACGACCTGATCTCGGTCGGCGTCGCCACCGGCCGGGTGACCCCGGCCGCGGCGACCGTCCTGGGCGCCTGCGACCTGGTCGTCACCGCCACCGACGCGGTCTGGGACGGCGCGGCCACCGGCGCCGACGCGGTCCGGCTGGGGCTCGCGATCGAGACCGCCGACGACGCCGAGGCCGCCGCCGCGGCGCTCGCCGCCGAGCTGGGGTCGTTCGCCGGCGGCGCCCTGGCCAGCACCAAGCGGATGGTCGACTCGGTCGCCGGGGCCGACCTCACCGCGGCGCTCGCGCTCGAGAGCGACCTGCAGACCGCGTTGCTGACCAGCCCGGCCCATCGGCGGATCGTGGCCGGGATGGCGGCCCGCGCCGGGGAGCGGCCCGCTCAGACGTGAGGCAGGACGTCGGCCGCGAACCGGTCGATCGACTCCAGCACCTGCTCCGGCTCCGGGCCGAGCGGCCGGCGCAGCCGCAGCAGCAGCGTGTCCACCCCGAAGTCGGCCTCCAGCCGCTGGATCTGCTCGAGGCAGTCGGCCGGTCCGCCGATCACGACGTGCGGGCGGAGCTTGTCGATGGTGAAGTCCGCCGCCGAGGCGAAGTCCCGGTTCATCGGCTGCAGCCCGTTCTCCTGGAAGTAGAAGAGCTGCTCGCCGACGATGCCCGGGCCGGCCAGCGCGGCCGCGGTCGCGTAGTCCTCGGCCAGGTACGCGTCCCGCATGAGCACGACCTCGGACGGCCGGCCGAGCTCGCCGGCCTCGGTCCGGTACCGCTCCACCTTGGCCGCCCACCGGGCCGGGTCCAGCGGCGTGATGCCGGCCGCCCAGCCCTCGGCCAGCCGGGCGGCCCGGGAGATCTGCTTGCCGGACTCCCCGCCGATCCAGAGCGGCGGCCCGCCCGGCTGGTACGGCGGGGGCGTGCACAGCACCCGGTCCAGCGGGAAGCGCCGCCCGTCGTAGCTGAACGGCTCGCCCCGCCAGGCCAGCTTGAGGATGTCGATCGACTCCTCGAACCGGGACATCCGCTGCCGGCCGTCGATCCCGAACTGCCGCCAGTACGCCTCGTGGTAGCCCATCGAGATCGTCAGGGTCAGCCGGCCGGCGCTGAGCAGGTCGACCAGCGCGGCCTCCTCGGCCACCAGCATCGGGTGGTACGCGGTGAGCACGAGCGAGAAGACGCCCAGCCGGGCCCGGGGCACGTGCGGCACCAGGGCGGACAGCAGGACCAGCGGCGAGGCCACCGCGCATTCCGTCCGGGCGTGCCGGTCGGGGACGTACACGCCCTCGAAGCCGGCCGCGTCGGCCCGGCGGGCCTCCTCGGCCAGCAGTTCCAGCCGGGTCCGGGTGAGTGCCGGGGCGGGCACCGGCTGCCGGTACGGGCCGAAGTGGGTGTCCAGGACGTAGCCGACCTTCATCGCGCGGCCGGTCGCTTGCCGTCGGCGACGATCCCCGGCAGCAGCGCCTCGACCCGGGCGACCAGCTCGCCGGCGGGCACCACGACGTCGACCGCCCCGAGCGCCAGCGCCTCGGCGGCGTCCAGCCGGCGCCCGCGCATGATGATCGACTTCGCCGCCATCGGCCCGACCCGCCGGGTCAGGTGGTAGCCGAAGCCCAGATCGGGGACGAGCCCGAGCTGGACGAAGGCGGTCACGAACCGGGCGGACTCGACCGCGACCACCACGTCGGCCGCCAGCGCCAGCCCCCAGCCGCCGCCGGCGGCGACGCCGTTGACCGCCGCGACGACCGGGCAGGGCGCGCCGCTCATCAGCTGCACGATCTGCTGGGCCCGCTCCAGGTCGGCCCGGCGTGCGGGCGGGGGCACGTCCGCCTCGTCCCGCAGCACGTCCAGGTCGACGCCGGCGCAGAAACCCCGGCCGGCGCCGGTGAGGACGATCGCGTCGAGGTCGTCGCCCGGTGCGACCGTGAGCGCCGCCAGCAGGCGGTCGCGCAGGTCCCAGGTGAAGGCGTTGAGCCGGTGCGGCCGGTTGAGCGTCACCCAGCGGACGCGACCCCGGTGTTCGACGAGGAGCTCGCCCGGCTCCTGAACGATCGGACTGTCTTTACTGAGCGATCGCATAGCGACATCCAATCCGGATCGGTCGCGCCTGGTCAAGGGACCTCGTCTTGACAGCCGATCAGCCGACCCTGACGATAAGCGAACGTACGTTTGCTCGTCCACCATCGCGACGGAGGCCCATGAACGTCGAGCTCACCGGCGACCGGTCGGTACTGCGGGACATGGCCCGGGAGTTCCTCACCGACCGCTGCCCGCCGGAGCTCGCCCGGGCCTGCGACGAGCGGGAGGAGTTCCCGTCCGAGCTGTTCCGCGAGATGGCGAAGCTCGGGTGGCAGGGCATCCCCTTCGACGCGCGGTACGGCGGCTCCGAGGGCGATCCGCTCGACGAGGCCATCATCGTGGAGCAACTGGGCCGGGCCATGGGCCCGCTCGCCTCGGCGTTCGTGATCAGCGTGCTGACGTGCGGCAAGACCGTCCGCGACCTGGGCACCGAGGAGCAGCGGGAACGCTGGCTGCCGCCGCTGATCAGCGGCGAGTCGATGATGGCGTTCGCGCTCACCGAACCCGACGCGGGCTCCGACGCGGCCGCCATCCGCAGCCGGGCCACCCGCGCCGACGGCGGCTGGCGGCTGAACGGGCAGAAGATCTTCTGCACCGGCGCGTCCCTGTCCGAGCGGCTGCTGGTGATGATGCGGACCTCGGACGGCCCGGCCAAGTCGGCCATCGGCATGTTCGTCGTGGACACCGACACCCCCGGCGTCACGATCAGCACGATCCCCAAGCTGGGCCTGCATCCGTACCCGTCCTGCATGATCTTCTTCGACGACGTGCTGGTCGAGGACTCGCAGCTGCTGGGCGATCCGAGCTCGGGCTGGCTGCACCTGGTGTCCAGCCTGAACCGGGAACGGCTGGCGATCAGCGCCATGTGCACCGGGATGGCCCAGGCCGCTCTCGACGTCGCCGCGGCGTACGTCGGACAGCGCAAGCAGTTCGGGGTGGCCATCGGCGACTTCCAGGCGGTCCGCCAGCACCTGGCCCGGATGACGATCGCCGTGGAGGGCGCCCGGGCCCTGATGCTGCGGGCGGCCACGCTGGAGACCGCCGGGATGCCGTCGACCACGGCCGCCTCGGCCGCCAAGATCAAGTGCACCGATGCGGCGGTCGACGCGGCCCGGCTCGGCATGCAGGTGCTCGGCGGCTACTCGTACACGATGGAGTACCCGATGCAGCGGTTCCTGCGCGACGCCCTGATCCATCCGATCGCCGGCGGGTCCAACGAGATCCAGCGCAACATCGTGGCCCAGGAACTCCTGCTCGCGGCGGGGGCATAGCGGTGTACGCGGGTCTCGACGAAGCGGAGTCCGCCTTCGCCGCGGAATGCCGTGCGTACGCGGCAGCCGATCCCGCGGGCTCGCCCCAGGCCGCCCTCGCCGACTCCGGGGCGGTGCTCGCGGACCTGGCGAGGCACGTGACCGGGCTGGCCGAGGCAGCCCGGGTCGACGGCACCTTCGCCCTCACGCTCCTCGGCAATCTCGCCGTCCGCGCGGTGACCAGCGCGCTGCCGGCCGGGCCGGTCGGCCTGCTGCTCCCCGGCGACGACGAGCCGTTCCTGGCCGCGGCCGGCCTGCGGGCCGAGCGGACGGCGGCCGGCTGGTCGCTGCGCGGCGAGGCGGTCCGGCTGGGCGCCGGGACGCCGGCGGCCGTGCTGGCGGCGGACGGCGACGGCGCGCTGCTGTTCACGCTGTCCCCCGACGCCCCCGACTGGCGGGTGACCCTCGACGGTCTCCCCCGGGCCGAGGGCGACCTGCTCGCGACCCTCGATCCGGCCGCGATGACCCGGGTACGGGACCTGCTGCGGACCGGGGCCGCCGGAATCCTGGTCGGGCTGGCCGACGCGCGTCTTCCGTACCTGGCCGGCACGCTGAGCCGGCTGGCCGGCGGGCGGGGCGACCGCTGGGTCGGGCAGGCGGCCAAGCACCGGCTGGCCGACGTCGCCGCCACCCGCGACGTCGCCTGGCTGGAGGCGGCGCGGGCCATCGAGTCGAGCACCGGGGCCGGCCGCGGGCTGCACAGCGCCGTCGCCGCGCACGAGGGGCTCGTCGCGGTGGACCTCCTGCTGGAGGAGATCGGCCGGGTGGCGGGCTCGCAGGCGGACCGGGCCGAGCTGGCCGCCGCGGCGGCGACGCGGAGCACCACCGAGGTCCTGGAGGCCCTGCTCGGCGGCCGGTCCCGGCTGCGGGACCAGGTGACCGGCTTCCTGCTCGACGCGCGCTAGCCGCGCCCGCCGACCGGGACCCCGAAGTCCGCGGCCATCCTGGCCACCTCTTCTGGCGTCAGGGCGCCGGACGGGTCGTACCAGGACGCGACGTTGGTGCCGATCGAGACGAGGAAGTTCGCCGTGATCGAGATGTTGGTGCCGGCCGGGAAGTAGCCGATCTGCACGCACTCGGCGATCAGCGACTTGTAGAGGCTCTCGACCATGTTCCGCTGCTTGATCACGTGCTTGTAGTGCAGGCGGGTCAGCTCCCGGATCTCCACGCTGCCGACGAAGCTCTGCGCCCGGTGCAGGGCGTGGTAGCGGGCGGTCTCCTCGATCAGCGCCCGCAGCCGCGACACCGGGTCGGCGTCCGCCCGGGCGACCGCCTCGGTGAGCCGCGCGTAGAAGTCGTCGCTGGCCGTCCGGATGATGTTGTAGAGCAGGTCCTCCTTGGACGGGAAGTGCCGGTAGAGGCTGCCGACCTCCAGCCCGACCTCGGCCGCGAGCGAGCGGAGGCTGGTGCCGAGGTAGCCGCGTTCGGCGAACGCCTTGATCGCCGCCTGGTAGATCGCCTCTTGGGTGCGCTTGCCCTGCCGGCGCTGCGCACCCGGGCCGGGCGTGGTTGCTGCTGTCATCGTCGCGATGCCTCTCGTGCTGACCAAGACGGCATCCTGCCACCACTGGTACGGACCGGCTCGCGCACCGCCGACCGGCACCGGACCACCAGGGTGTCAGGCACCCAGCGGTCCGGTCGCCCCGGACGCTCCTGCCGTCACCCACTCGCGGATCTCCGTACGGCGGACCTTGTCGCTGACCGTCCGCGGCAGGGAGCCGGTGAACACCACCCGCGTCGGCTTCTTGTAGCCCGCCAGCCGTTCCCGGCAGTGCGCGAGCACCCGCTCCCGGGTGATCGCGCCGTCGGCGACGATGACCGCGACGACGGTCTGACCCCATCGTTCGTGCGGCACGCCGACCACCGCGCACTCCCGGACACCGGCCAGCTGCAGGATCGTGTCCTCGACCTCGCGCGGATACACGTTCATCCCGCCGGAGGAGATCATGTCCGTCCGGCGCTCGGAGACGTAGACGTACCCGGCCGGATCGATCCGCCCGATGTCGCCGGAGCGGAACCAGCCGCCGGCCAGCACCTTCTCGTTGACCTCCGGACGCTGCCAGTAACCGGCCATCAGGTTCGCCGCGCGGACCACCAGCTCGCCCTCGGCGCGGCCGTCGTGCGGCAGCGGGTTGCCCTCGCCGTCCCAGACGTCGATCTCGGCGTCCACGGTCGGGCGCCCGACCGAGTCGAAGATGTCCACGGCGTCGCCGAGCCCGGCGCTGTCGATCGCCGTCGTCGCGGTGCAGATGCCACCGCTGAACTCGGTCATCCCCCAGCCCTCGACGTAGCGGTGCCCGACGACCTCGATCAGCCGCGCCACCTTCTCCGGCGAGACCTTCGACGCCGAGTGGAAGACCGACGTCAGCGCATCCAGGGCCGCCGGCCGGCGGGACAGCTCGGCCCGCATGTCCTCCATCGCCGGGGACGGCACGTAGATCCAGTTCGCGCGCTGCCGCTCGACCAGGTCGACGGCGGCGGCCGGGTCCCACCGGCCGAGCAGGTGCACCGAGCCGCGGACGTAGAGGTGGCTCATGGCGAAGGCGCAGACCGTACCGACGAACGACATCGACCCCGTGTACGCGCCGACGCTGCCGATCGGCAGCCGGTAGGACTGCGCGTTCATCCGCGCGGTCGCCTTGACCGAGCGGTGGGTGAGCATCGCGCCCTTGGGCACGCCGGTCGTCCCGCTGGTGTAGGCGATGACGAACAGGTCGTCCTCGTCCGGTGCGGGCGGGGCCGAGTCGCGGCCGGCCGCGATCGTGTCCTCGGTCCGGACGGCGCCCAGCACCCGCTCGGACCCGAACGCGCCCACGTAGGCCAGCTCGGCCGGGTCGAACAGCGACTCGACGGCGGGCGCCAGCCGGTCGGAGAACAGCACCGCGCGCGGCGCCGCGTCGCCGACGAGCACCCGGGCCTCGATCGGCGTCAGCCGGGCGTTGATCGGCACCATGACCAGCCCGGCCCGGGCGGCGGCCAGGTAGGTCTCCAGGTACTCGACGGAGTCGTCGGCCCAGACGGCGACGCGGTCCCCGGGCACCAGGCCCGCGGCCAGCAGCCCGTTGGCGAACCGGTTGGCCCGGCCGTCGGCCTCCCCGTACGTGCGGCCGCCCTCGCCGCCCTGCGAGAACAGCACCCGGTCCGGTGTCGCCCGCGCGCCCCGGGCCAGCATGTCCCCGACGAGGTCGGACTGCGTACGAGCTGGTCTCATCCCACCGCCTCCGTCACAGCACCGCCACCGCGTTGCCGGGCGAGCCGACCCCGCCGGCCAGCTTCATCGGCACGCTCACGAACAGGAACTCGCGCCGGCCCAGCCGGCGGCAGGCGGCCAGCAGCCCGTCCAGGGCGAACAGCTCCCCGACGGCGAACCCGAGGCACGGGATCAGCCGCCGGTGCAGATCACCGACCCGGGGATCGCCGGGCGCCACCTCCAGGGCCGGGTTGTCGCAGACCACCGCGGCGACGCCGGCGTCCCAGAGGAAACGGGCCATGTCGTCGCTGCCGGCCAGGCCCGCCCACTGCCGGGTGGCCGCGTCGGCGTCCCGGGCGGCGAGCGCCCTGCGCTGCTCGGCGGTCATCGCCTGGTACCGCGAGGTCCACCCGGTACGGATGCACAGGACGTCGCCGGGACGCAGCGGCCCGCACTGGGTCGCGACCGCGTCGGCGAGCTGCTCGGCGGTGAACGCCCGGGTGCGGAACGGGTCGAGCGAGTCGCCGCCGGTCAGGTCGACCAGCACGCCGCGGGTGACGATGCCGTGGTCGGTCCAGTGCGCGATGCCCAGCCGGGTGGGCTCGCTGTCCGGGGGGCCCTGCCACCCGCCGTAGAAGCCGAACTCCCGGGCCCTGATGTGCCGCAGGCCGTCCCACTGCGTCGAGCCCTGCAGCTGCAGGCCGTCGAGCCGGTCGTCCCAGGTGTTGCGGTCCAGCTCGTAGACGACGTGGCTGACCGGCTGCCGGTTGAACAGCGGCGGGTCCGGGATCGTGATCGGCAGGTCCAGCGAGACCCGCTCGCCGGTCCGGACCAGCGCGGCCGCGGCCCTGGTGGCCTCGGCCGTGACCCGGTTCAGCGTCCCGATCTCGTCGTCGCGTCCGAACACGTCCCAGGCGTGCCGCAGGCCCGAGGAGCCGAGCTCCGGCAGGGCGTCGAACGGCACCTCGACCCCGCGGCGGCCGACCGCGTTGGTGCCCGCCGCGGTCATGCCGCCGTCCCGCGGGCCGATTTCCCCGCTGGTCGCCGGCGGCCCACCGGGCGGAGACCGCCGGGCCGCAGCCGGGACCGGACGAGCGTGCCGATGCTGAGCAGGCCGCTCGGCAGCACGAGCATGACCACGACGAAGATGGCGCCGAGGTAGAGCGTGGCCAGCTGGCTGGACTGTAGCCAGTAGTTGACGGTGAGGGTGTAGAGCACCGCGCCGATCACCGGTCCCCAGAGGTGGCGCATGCCGCCGATCACGCACATGAACACGGCGATGCCGGACAGCTCGAACTGCAGCACGGTCGGGCTGACCGCACCGGTGTACTGGGCGAACAGCGCCCCGCCGGCGGCGCTGAACACCGCCCCGATCGACCCGGCCGTCGCGCGGAGCCGGCGCACGTCGTAACCGAGGGTCTCCAGCCGGCCGGCGTCCTCCCGGCCGGCGAACATCCGCAGCACCAGCACCCGGCGGTAGAGCCACCAGTACAGGGCGACCGCGACCACCAGCACGGCGAACACCAGCCACCAGAACTGGACGTCGGTGATCGTGTCGGCGCCGAAGAAGGGCGCGCGGAGGATCCCGCCGAAGCCGTCCGTGGCCCCGAGCCGGTGCGTGCCCGACACCAGCAGCACCAGGAACTGCCCGAAGACCAGGGTCAGCATCGCGAAGGCGATGTGCGTGTAGCGCGAGAGCAGCCAGAACGAGACGTACCCGAGGACGGCGGCGACCACGAGCGCGAGCAGGACCGTCTTCTGCCCGGACCATTCCTTCTCGCGGGTCAGCGCGACCGTGTACGCCCCGGTGCCGAAGAACGCCGCCTGGCCGAAGGTGACCAGCCCGGACCAGCCGAGGACGACGTTCGTCCCCAACGCCAGCAGCACGTAGCACAGCGCCACGGTGAGGACCGCGAGCAGCTCGGGGCCGGCCGAGTTCGGCACCGCGAACCCGGCCGCCAGCAGCACCGCCGCCACGGCCAGGACCTGCCAGAGCAGGGCGACTCGACCGGAGCCGGCCGGCGGGCGCCGCCACAGGGTCGAGACCCGGGACCGCGACGGGCCCGCGGGCGGTGCTGGTCTCGTCAGAGCCATCTACGCCTCACTGCTGAGCTGCCGGCGGCCGAGGATCCCCTGCGGCCGGAGGACCAGGAACACCGCGAGCAGCAGGACGAAGGAGTACGGCTGGATCGTCGGCAGGTAGCTCGTGGTCAGGCTCTGGACGAGCCCGATCGCGAGCGCGGCCAGCGCCGCGCCCTCGATCGTGCCCAGGCCGCCCATCACGACGACCGCGAACACGGAGATCAGGGTGGACGGGACCAGACCCACGTCGACCGAGACGGTCGGGGCGATCAGCGCGCCGGCCAGCCCGGCCAGCGCGCTGCCGAGCACGAACACCAGCATGCTCACCCGCCGGGCCGAGATGCCCATCACCGCGGCCATCTCCCGGTCCTCGGCCACCGCGAGGGCGTTCGTCCCGAACCGGGTCCGGCGCAGGACGAGGATGAGGCCGACGGCGACCGCGACCGCGATCGCCAGCTGGACGAGCGAGTACAGCGAGATCGACGCCCGGTCGATGTGCACCGGCTTGGACAGGGCCGCCGGCAGCGGCTGCGTCAGCGGGTCCGTGCCCCACACCTTGTTCGTCAGACCCACCAGGAACAGGGACAGGCCGAACGAGGCGAGCAGCGTGATCTCGGGCGGCCGGTCGTAGAGCGGCCGGAACGCCAGCCGCTCCACGACCAGGCCGATGGCGCCGACGATGGCCGCCGACCCGAGCCCGAGCAGGACGAACTTCCCTACCCCGTAGTTGTTTCCCCCGGAGAGCTCGACCGCGAAGTAGGCACCCAGCATGAACAGCGCCGCGTGCGCGAAGTTGAGCACGCGCATCACGCCGTAGATCAGGGTGAGCCCGCTGGCGATCAGGAACAGCGGAGCCGCGGCCGTCACTCCGGAGATCACCGAGACGATGAACTGCAGCATGAGCCCGCCTTCCGCGGTCGAGGTCCGGCGCGCCGCTAGCCGAGCGGCTTGCTGTTGGCCTCGGCGCCGGGGATGACCTCGCTGTCGTAGAGCTTGACGCCCTCCGTCGCCGCCGGATCGCCCCCGATCTCGCCGACGACCTCCGGCATCTGGAAGTGGTGGGTGTTGGCGTCGATGGTGAACGACCCGGTCGGCCCGTCGATCGTCATGCCTTCCAGCGCGGTGTTCAGCGCGGTGACGTCGTCACTGTTGGCCTTCTTCAGGGCCTGGACGATGGCGAGCCCGGTGATGTAGCCGGAGAAGCCCCAGTCGTTCGGGTAGGCGCCGCTGGAGAGCTTGCGGTACTCGGCCACGAACTTCGTGTTCGCCGCGTTGTCGTGGATGTCGTGGTGCACGTAGACGTAGGCGTCCCAGACCTTCGGGGACGCGCCCTTGAAGGCGACCGCCGGCGCGTAGAACTGGTACGCCGTGCCGATGAAGGCGAACCGGTCGAGCAGGCCCGCCTGTCCGGCCTGCTTGAGGAAGGCCAGCGCCCCGGAGCCGTAGTTGGTGAGGATCAGGCCCTGCGTCGCCGCCGTACCGGTCGCCTTGGCCGCCAGGGCGGACACGGTCGCGCCGTAGTCGACCGCGTTCAGCGGCACGAAGTAGTCGTTGCCGCCGACCTTGAGGGTCTCCTGGAAGCTCTTGCGGATCGCGCCCGAGACCTCGCGGCCGGTGACGTAGTCGTAGTTCACCGAGTAGAGCGTCGTGACGTTCGGGAACTTCTCGGTGAGCGTCTTCGACAGGCCGTACGCCTGCATCGCGTCGTTGCCGGCGGAGGAGAAGAACGTCTTGGACAGCCGGTTCGGGCCGATGAGCTTGGCGACGCCACATCCGGGCGAGATGTTGAGGATCTTCAGCTGCTGGGCGACCGGGGCCGAGGCGATGCAGTCCTGGGAGAGCGCCGCCCCCACGACGATCTTCGAGCCGCCGCTCGCGAACTTCCGCATCGCCTGGGTGGACACCGAGCTGTCGGTCGGGCTCTCGTCGACGGTGGTGATCGTGAGCTTCTTGCCGTTGAGCACTCCTCCCCCGGCGTTCGCCTCGTCGAAGGCGGCCTGGAGGCCGAGCTTGTAGCCGGTGCCGACCCCGGCGAGCGCACCGGTCAGCGGGGCGAGCAGGCCGACGGACACGGTGTCGGAGGACGCGCCGCCGCCTCCGGAGGAGCCGCCGCCCCCGCACGCCGACAGGGCGAGCATCGAGGCGAGCACGAAGGCCGCGGCGCCCGCGTGGTTTCTCTTCATGGAGTTTCCCTTCGGGAATGGCGGACGGGCATCGTGGAGCGGCCGAGCGAGCTCAGCCGTCGATCTCCTCCAGCTCGGAGGTACTGGCCAGGGCGAGGATCCGGTCGAGCGCGGCACGGTCGTTCATCAGCTGCTCGAAGGGCCCGCGGTAGGCGACGTGGCCGAGCTTCAGCGCGCAGACGTCGGTGCACAGCGCGGCGGCGGCCCGCAGGTTCTCCTCGACCAGCAGGACGCCGACGCCGAAGGACCGCGGGATCTCCTTGATGACGGCGATGAGCTCCTGCACGACCAGCGGGGCCAGCCCCTCGGTCGGCTCGTCCAGCAGCAGCGCCCGCGGCCGGGTGGCCAGCCCGCGGGCGATCGCGATCATCTGCTGCTGGCCGCCGCTGAGCTCGTCGCCGTGCTTGCCGAGCAGCTCGCCGAGCATCGGGAAGGTGTCGCACAGCTCGCGGACCGGGATCGCGGTCCGGCCGACGGCGGCGTTGCGGGCCATCTCCAGGTTCTGCCGGACGGTCAGGCCGGCGAGAATGCGGCGGTCGTCGGGTACCCAGGCGATCCCGGCCCGGGCCAGCCGTTCGGTGGGCAGCGACGAGACGTCGCGCCCGGCGAGCGAGATCCGGCCGGCCCGGCTGATCCCGGCCGCCATGATCGACCGCAGCAGGGAGGTCTTGCCGGCCCCGTTGCGCCCGACCAGCCCGACGATCTGCCCGGGCGCGACCTCGAGCGACACTCCGAAAAGGACCTGCGCCCGGCCGTACCAGGCCTGCAGGTCCTCGACCGCGAGCAGCGCGCCGCCGGTGCCCTCAGACATCGAGCACGTCCCCGAAGTACGCCGCGCGGACCCGCTCGTCCTGGACGATCTCCTCGGTCGGGCCGTCGGCCAGGACCTCGCCCCGCACCAGCACGACGATCCGCGAGCACAGCCGGGCGATGAGGTCGGCGTCGTGCGAGGACAGGATGACGGTCATGTCCGGGTGCCGTCGGCGCAGGTCGGCGAGCAGGCTCTGGATGACGGCGAGGTCGTCGCTGGCGACCCCCGCGGTCGGCTCGTCCAGCAGCAGCACGTCCGGGTCGCCCAGCAGGGCCATGGCCAGGTCGAGGATCTTGCGCTGGGCCTGCGGCAGGCTCGCGGCCGGCTCCCCCAGGACGCCGTCCAGCCCGTAGTCGGCGGCGACCGCGTCGATGCGGTCCTCGACCCCCGCCGGGAGCGCCGTGCGGGACCGCGCCCAGGCGAACCGCCGGTCGCGGCATTCCGGCAGGGTCAGCACCAGGTGTTCCCGGACGGTCAGGGCCGGGAAGACGCGGGCGGTCTGGAAGGTCCGGGACACCCCCTTGCGGGCCCGCCGCAGCGGCCCGAGCCGGGTGACGTCGACCCCGCGGAGCTGGACCCGGCCCGAGGTGACCCGGTGCGCACCGGAGATGAGGCCGAAGAGGGTCGTCTTACCGGCCCCGTTCGGCCCGACGACGCCGACCGTCTCGCGGGCCCGGAACGACAGGCTGACGTCGTTGACCGCCCGGAACGCGCCGAACGCCTTGACGACGCCGACCAGCACCACCGAGGTGTCCCCGGGTGCGGTGTCGAGCTCTCCGGTGGTCGGCACAGCGGCGCTTCCCGTCTGTCGCTCGAAGTGACATCGCTGATCCGATGTGGCTTGGGAAGAGTTAAGCGAACGAGCGTCCGCTCTGTGCCTGGAGAGGATTGCCGACACCGGTCCGCGTTGTCAAGGACTCATTACCGCGCAGGTCAGCAGGGCCAGACGGAGCACACGCGGGCTCATTGCGAGTAGAGCGAACGTACGTTAGTTTTCATGGTCGGTGCCTGATGATGTGGCGCCGACCACCCAACCCCGGGATCTGTGGCCCATGGCAGACGCGTACTTCATCGACGGCGTCCGTACGGTGTTCGGCAAGGCCGGCGGTGCCCTGGCCGGCGTCCGCGCCGACGACCTCGCCGCCTCGGCGATCGCCGAGCTGCTGGCCCGCAACCCGCAACTGCCGCCGGACAAGGTCGACGACGTCGTGTGGGGCGCGACCAACCAGGCCGGGGACGACTCCCGCAACGTCGGGCGGACCGCCGCCCTGCTGGCCGGGATGCCGGAGGGCACCGCCGGCTACACGGTCAACCGGCTCTGCGGCTCGGGTCTGGAGGCGGCGGCGACCGCCTCCCGGGCCATCCGCTCCGGCGACGTCGACCTCTGCATCGCCGGGGGCTCGGAGTCGATGAGCCGGGCCCCGTTCATCCTGCCGCGCCCCGATCGGGCCTACCCGCGTACGCAGGAGCTGTACGACAGCCGGCTGGGATGGCGGGGCGTCAATCCGCGCTGGGCGCAGCGGTACGGCGCGCTGACCCTCGGCGAGTGCGCGGAGCTGACCGCCGAGCGGTACGGCGTCTCCCGGGCCCGGCAGGACGAGTACGCCGCCCGCAGCCACGAGCTCGCCGCCCGGGCCTGGGACGGCGGCAGCTTCGACGCCGACACGATCCCCGGTCGCGACCCGGACGGCCTGGCGCTGCTGACCCGCGACGAGAGCATCCGGCCGGCCGCGGACCCGGAGTCGCTGGCCCGGCTGCGGCCCGCGTTCCGGCCCGGCGGCACGGTCACCGCCGGCAACTCCTCGCCGATGAACGACGGCGCGGCCGCCATCCTGCTCGCCGGCCCGCAGGCCGTACGACGCCTCGGTCTCACCCCGCTGGGCCGCATCGCCGGTGCCGTCTCGGTCGGGGTGCACCCCGACGCGCTGGACGGCCCGGTCACCGCGACCCGCCGGCTGCTGGCCAAGATCGGCTGGGACCACGCCAGCGTCGGCACCATCGAGCTCACCGAGGCCTTCGCCGCCCAGGCGGTCGCGTGCATCGAGGAGCTGGAGTGGAAGCCGAACCGGGTCAACGCCTGGGGCGGGGCCATCGCGATCGGGCACCCGCTCGGCGCCTCCGGTGCCCGGCTGCTCATGACCCTGGTCTCCCGCATGCGGTGCGAGGGCAGCCGGCGCGGGATCGCGACGATGTGCATCGGGGTCGGCCAGGGCATCGCGGTGGCCGTGGAGCTGGCCGAATGATCGCCGGGGTGGTCGGGGTCGGCTCGATGGGTCTCGGCATCGCCCACGCCTTCGCCGTCCGCGGCATCCCGGTCGTCGCCTGCGAGCCGGACGAGGCGGCGCGCGACCGGGCCGCGGTCCGGTTCGGAGCCGTGGTCCAGGACGGCGTACGCCGCGGCAAACTGTCCGAAGTGGACGCTCAGCGGGCCCGGGACTGCTTCCGGCTGGTGCCGCGGATCGGCGACCTCCCGGCCGGCGCGGACGTCGTCATCGAGTCCGCGCCCGAGCGGCTCGCCCTCAAGCACGAGGTGCTGCGCGAGATCGAGGGTCGCAATCCGATCCTGCTGGGGTCCAACACCAGCTCGCTGTCCATCGAGGAGCTGAGCCGCCCGCTCCGGCACCCGGACCGCGTCCTCGGCTTCCACTTCTTCAACCCGGTGTGGGCCAAGCAGCTCGTCGAGATCGTCGTCGCCCCCGCGACGGGTGATCCGGCGCTGCGGCAGGCCCTCGACATCGTGCGCGCGATCGGCAAGGAGGCGATCACCGTACGGGACTCGCCGGGCTTCGCCACCAGCCGGCTCGGCGTCCTGCTGGGCCTGGAGGCGATCCGGATCCTCGAGTCCGGCATCGCCACGGCCGAGGACATCGACCGGTCGATGACCGGCGGCTACGGGCACCCGATGGGACCGCTGCGGCTGACCGACCTCGTCGGGCTGGACGTCCGCCTGGACATCGCCCGCTACCTCGCGACCGTCTACGGCGACCGGTTCGCCCCGCCGCCGCTGCTGGAGCGGATGGTCGCGGAGGGACGCCTCGGCCAGAAGTCCGGCGCGGGCTTCTTCACCTGGTGACCCCGAGAACGCAGGAGGACGACGCCGTGGCACAGGAGTTCCCGCACATCCGGCTGGAGGCGGACGGTCCGCTCACCTGGCTGATCCTGGACCGCCCGCAGCGGCTGAACGCGATGAACGGGGCTCTGCTCGACGGCCTCGACGCGGCCCTGGACCACCTGGCCACCGACCGGGCGACGCGGGTGATCGCGATCCGCGGGGCCGGCCGGGCCTTCTGCGCGGGCTACGACATCGAGCGGGACGAGGAGGAGATCGCCGGCCTGGCCCACCGATCGGTGGTCGAGGACCGGCGCCGGCTCGAGCGCAACGTCGAGATCTTCATGAAGGCGTGGCGGCACCCGAAGCCGGTCATCGCCGCCGTGCACGGCTACTGCATGGCCGGCGGCACCCAGCTCGCCACCCTCTGCGACCTGACCGTGGTCGGCGAGAACGCCCAGATCGGGGTGCCCAGCATCCCGGTCGGCGGCGGCTACGTCAGCCCGATGTGGGTGCCGCTCGTCGGGCCCAAGCGGGCCAAGCAGCTCTCGTTCCAGGGCGGCCAGCGGATCAGCGGCGCCACCGCCGCCGAGTGGGGCTGGGCCAACTACGCCGTCCCGGACGACGAGGTGTTCGACGACGTCCGGGCGCTCGGCCACCGGATCGCGCTGACCCCGCCGGACGTGCTGTCGATCAAGAAGGCGGCGGTGAACCGGGCCGCCGACATCGCCGGCTGGAGCACGATCATGCCGCTCGGTGCGGAGACCGACGCCTTCCTGCACGGGACGAGGAGCGTCCGGTACCTCAACGAGATGATCCTGCGGGACGGCCTGAAGGAGACGATCCGCGCCTTCGGCGCGGGCGAGCACCAGGCCGGTCTCGACGCCCTGCAGTGAGGAGGCCGACGGCCGTGCAGAGATCGATCGTCTTCGCCACCCCGCACCTGAAACCGCTGCCCGAGCTGGCCCGGCTGGCCGAGGCGTCGGGTTTCGACCGGGCCTGGACCACCGAGTTCCCCGGGCGGGACGCGCTCGTCCGCTGCGGCGTGATCGCCGCGGCCACCACGACGCTGCGGGTCGGGACCGGCATCGCGTACGGCTTCACCCGGCATCCGCTGGCGCTGGCCGCCGCGGCCCTCGACCTGCAGGAGGCCACCGGCGGCCGCTTCGCCCTCGGCCTCGGAGCCGGCACGAAGGGCATGCGCTGGCGGTGGTTCGGCATCCGGGACGAGAAGCCGGTGGCCCGGCTGCGGGAGACCGTGGCGGTCATCCGGGTCCTCGAGGCCTCGACCGGACTGGTGTCGTTCCACGGCGCGTTCTACGACGTGGAGGTCGACGGCGTCGACAGCAAGGCCCGGCTCGCCGGGCTGCCGCCGCTGCCGGTCTACGGCTCCGGCTTCAACGCCGCGATGATGGCCGGCGCCGCGGCCTGGACCGACGGCATCCTGCTGCACCCGCTGGCGGCGAGCGAGCAGGGCCAGCAGCAGGTCCGCGCCGCGCTGGCCGCCGCGGACCCGGCGGACCTGTGGCTGAGCCAATGGGTGATCACCGCGATCTCCGACGACGGCGGCCAGGCCCGCGACACGGCCCGCCGCACGCTCGCGTTCTACCTGTCCACGCCCAGCTACGGGCGCCGCCTCGAAGGCTCGCCGTGGGAGCAGGTCCCCGCCGTGGTGGCGGCCCGGTTCCGGGAGATCGGTCCCGACTGGGAACGGCTCGCCCGGGACGTACCGGAGGAGATGGTCGAGGACTACTGCATCGCCGGGACCGCCGCCGAGGGCCGCGACCAGGTGGGGCGGATCGAGGAGTCGCTGGCCCGCAGCGGCGTCCGGGAGCTGGTCCTCCAGGTCGCCGTGACCGGGCTGGACGAACCCGCGACGACGGTCGCGCTGACGGCCGCGCTGAGAGGACTCGCACCGCGATGACGCCTGTCGTACTCAGTGAGCGGCACGGCCACACGGTCGTGCTCACGATCAACCGGCCCGAGGCGCGCAACGCCGTCGACCTGGCGGTGTCGGTCGCGCTCGGCGACGCGCTGGAGGCGGCCGACCGCGACCCGGAGATCCGGGCGATCGTGCTGACCGGCGCGGGCCGGCTCTCGTTCTGCGCCGGCGCCGATCTGAAGGCCGTCGCCCGCGGTGAGCCGGTCAAGCCGGCCGACGGCCCGCGGGCCGCGTGGGGCTTCGCCGGGTGGGTCTCGCACCCGGTCGCGACCCCGACGATCGCGGCGGTGAACGGCTTCGCGCTCGGCGGCGGGACCGAGCTCGTGCTGGCGAGCGACCTGGCGGTGGCCTCGCAGGAGGCGTCGTTCGGGCTGCCCGAGGTCCGCCGCGGTCTCATCGCCGCCGCGGGCGGGGTCTTCCGGCTGCCCGACCAGGTACCCCGCAAGCTGGCCATGGAGCTCATCCTGACCGGCGAGCCGGTCCCGGCCGCGCGGGCCCTGGAGATGGGGCTGGTCAACCGGGTCGTCCCGGCGGCGGAGGTGCTGCCGGCGGCGCTGGAGCTGGCCGAGCGGATCGGCCGGAACGCGCCGCTCGCCGTCCGGGCGAGCAAGACGATCGCGCTCGGGCTCGACCCCGACGGGGTGCCCGGGGAGGCCGCGGCCTGGGAGCGCTCGCTCCGGCTGGCGGCGGAGATGCTGCGGACCGAGGACACCCGGGAGGGGCTCGCGGCGTTCGCGGAGAAGCGCGCCCCGGTCTGGCGTGCCCGGTGACACCGTCCACAGAGGACGGTCCGGGTGGACCGCTGAGCGGCGTACGGGTGGTCGAGGTGGGCGGCATCGGTCCGGCCCCGTTCGCGACGATGGTGCTGGCCGACCTCGGCGCGGACGTGATCCGGGTGGACCGGCCCGGCACCGGGACGGCGGTCCCCGACCCGCGCCTGGACGTGGTCAACCGGGGCAAGCGCTCGGTGACCGCCGACCTGAAGTCCGGGCCGGGCCGCGACCTGGCGCTGCGCCTGGCCGGCAGCGCCGACGTACTCGTCGAGGGCTTCCGGCCGGGGGTGATGGAGCGTCTCGGCCTCGGACCGGACGACTGTGCCGCCGTGAACCCGCGGCTGGTCTACGGGCGGATGACCGGCTGGGGCCAGGACGGGCCGCTCGCCGCACGCGCCGGGCACGACATCGACTACATCGCGCTCACCGGGGCGCTGTGGGCCATCGGCCGGCCCGACGAGCCGCCGCCCCCGCCGCTCAACCTCGTCGGCGACTACGGCGGCGGCGCGATGTTCCTCGTCGTCGGCGTGCTCGCCGCGCTGCTGGAGCGCACCCGCAGCGGCCGCGGCCAGGTGATCGACGCCGCGATGGTCGACGGCACCGCCGTACTGACGACGCTGTTCGCCGCGCTGCGGGCCACCGGCGAGTGGACGGACCGGCGCGGCGCCAACGTCGTCGACGGCGCCTGCCCCTACTACGGCGTGTACGGCTGCGCGGACGGCGGATTCCTCGCTGTCGGCGCGATCGAGGACCGGTTCTACGTCGAGCTGGTCGAGCGCACCGGCTTCCGGGCCGGCCGGGACGACCGGTTCCGGCAGCCGCCGCCGGCGGAGTGGGCGCAACACCGGGCCGAGTGGGCCGCGCTGTTCCGGACGCGGACCAGGGACGAGTGGGCGGCGCTGGTCGGCGACTCCGACGCCTGCGCCCAGCCGGTCCTGGACTGGGCCGAGGCCCCGCGGCACCCGCACCTGGCCGCCCGGGCGACGTTCACCACGATCGACGGCATCGTCCAGCCGGCCCCGGCACCGCGCTTCAGCCGTACGCCCCCGCGGATCGGCCGGCGGCCGCCGCGGCCGGGCGACGACACGGAGGACGTGCTCGCCGAGCTGGGACCGCCGCCTACGGAACCCGGAACATGGTGATGACGTGGGCGGAGTAGAACGCGGCGAGTTCGTCCGGGCTGCTTCCGTGGTCCGGCCGGAACCACCGCGAGACGTCGATGCCCAGCGATATCACCATGATCGTGGCCAGCGTGATGTCGCCGGTCTTGACCAGCCCGGCACCCTCGGCGAGCAGCAGCGTGTCCTTCACCGTCGCCTCGATCAGCTGCCGCAGCTGGGAGATCTCCGCCATCCGGTCCGGGTCGAGACAGTGCAACTCGTAGTTCGCCACGCGGGCGGCGATGCTCATCTCCGCGTGGTAACGCACGTGGCAGGCGACCAGGTCCCGGAGTCGCTCGATCGGATCGGTCTGGCGGGTCATGGCGATCTGCAGCTGGCGCAGCATGCCCTCGTGGGTGATCCGGACGATGCGGTAGAGGATGTCGCCCTTCGACTCGTAGTGGGAGTAGAGGGCGCCCGGGCTCATGTCGGCCCGTTGCGCGATCGCCCGCGTCGAGGTGCCGTGGTAGCCCTTCTCCGCGAAGAGCTCCAGGGCGGCGCGGAAGATCTTCTCGTCGGACGAATGCCAGGGGCTGTCGAAGAAACCTCCGGAGATCAAGGCCCGCACCTGCTCGGCAGCTCTTGATTCCTTGGGCATTTCGGTATCGCTCCCTCTCACCGATTCATCGCGTAGATCCGGTCGGTAGCCGATCGAGCGCCCGGGCCGGGGCCCGCGGGACACCGTCATAGTACAGTGAGCGAGCGCTTGCTCATCAGGCGTACGGGTGGTCGGTCCGCCCAATCGAAGCGCACGCTGGGAGCCCACCGTGACCGTCATTCCTCCCGGCGCGCTGGACGTGACCGCCCTCGGGCGGTGGATGGCCGGCAATGCCGGCGCCGACGGATCGGCGCCCCCGGACATCGAGCTCGCCCCCGGCGGCCGGTCGAACCTCACCTTCTTCGTCTCCCGGGGCGAGCGGCAGTGGGTGCTGCGCCGGCCGCCGCTGGGGCCCGTCCTGCCCTCGGCCCACGACCTGCGGCGAGAACACCGGGTCCTGCGGGCGTTGCGGGAGACCGACGTCCCGGTGCCGGGGGTGCACGCGTTCTGCGCCGACGACGCCGTCATCGGTCCGGAACTGATCGACCGGGCCATCGCGGTCGACGCCGGCGCCCTGGCCGGCCTGCCCCATCGGGCGTTGCGGGGCTCGGCATGAGCGAGGACCTGCGCGCCCGCATCGGCGCGAACCTGGCCGGCTTCGACCGGCGGCCCAGCGACCGGCCCGAGCTGAAGGCGGCCTCGGTCGCCCTCTGCGTCGTCCGGGCCGACTCCGTCCCCTCCCTGCTGGTCACCCGCCGAGCCGCCGGACTCCGGGCGCACGCCGGGCAGTGGGCGCTGCCCGGCGGCCGCCGCGACGCCGCGGAGACCGCCGAGGGTGCCGCCCTGCGGGAGCTCGCCGAGGAGACCGGTCTCGCGCTCGGCCCCGAGGACGTACTCGGCGTGCTCGACGACTACGTGACCCGGTCCGGCTACGTGATGACGCCGGTCGTCTGCTGGGGCGGTCCCGGCCGGGACGACTACGCCGGCGCGGAGACCGAGGTCCAGCGGATCCACGTCGTACCGCTGGCGGATCTCGACGTGCCCCCGCGCCTGCTCCAGATCCCGGAATCGGACGCGCCGGTGATCCAGCTGCCGTTCCTCGGCCGGTACCTGCACGCGCCGACCGCCGCCATCATCTTCCAGTTCTGCCAGGTCGCCCTGCACGGCCGGCACACCCGCGTCGCCCACCTCGAGCAGCCGGTCTTCGCCTGGAAATGACTGCCCGCCCGGAGGAACCGTCCCGGTGGACCGGCGTCGGGGTCGGTGAGAGCCTGAGGCCGGCGCTCCGGCACCGGCCGGTACGGCAGCCGCCCTCGGGGAGGGGACGCGATGGCCGACGGCGACGAGCCGCGCCCGACACTGACGCGGAAGGTCTACGAGCGCGAGCTGGTCCGCCTGCAGAGCGAACTGGTCGTCATGCAGGAATGGGTCAGAGCCGAGAACGCGCGGCTGGTCGTGATCTTCGAGGGCCGGGATGCGGCGGGCAAGGGTGGCGCGATCAAGCGCGTCACCCAGTTCCTCAACACCCGGGTGGCCCGGATCGCCGCGCTGCCGGCGCCGACCGAGCGGCAGCGCGGCCAGTGGTACTTCCAGCGCTACGTCGAGCAGTTGCCCGCGGCCGGCGAGATCGTCCTGTTCGACCGCAGCTGGTACAACCGGGCCGGCGTGGAATGGGTCATGGGTTTCTGCACCAAGCAGGAGCACCAGCGGTTCCTGCACCAGGCGCCGATCTTCGAACGGCTCCTCATCGAGGACGGCATCCTGCTCCGCAAGTACTGGTTCTCGGTCAGCGACGCCGTGCAGCAGCAACGATTCGCGGCCCGGCTGGACGATCCGATGCGGCGCTGGAAGCTGTCGCCGATGGACCTCGAGTCGATACAGCGCTGGGAGGACTACTCCCGGGCCAAGGACGAGATGTTCGTGCACACCGACCTACCGGAAGCGCCCTGGCACGTGGTCGAGGCCGACGACAAGCGCCGCGCCCGCCTCAACATGATCTCCCACCTGCTGACATCCGTTCCGTACGCGCCGGTCCCGGCATCGCCCCTGGCGCTACCGGACCGGCCGCCCTCGACCGGCTACCGCCGCACGCCCCGCGACATGCAGACCTACGTGCCGGACCACGCCGCCGGACTCCAGACCCGCCCGGGCTGACTGACGGGCTGCACCTCGTCCGGGCCCAGGTCGGCTCATGAGCGAGGTCCTCAGCGCCCACGCCGTCGGCCCCGGCATCCGACCAGGGAGTCACACCGGCGCGAGCACACCGCAGACCCGCGATAGTGACCCTGGTCGGACCACCAGGGAGGACGCATCGATGGTGTTGCTGTCCGTCAACGTCGGCCTGCCGCGGGACGTCGCCTGGCAGGGCCGGACCGTCCACACGGGAGCGTGGAAGTTCCCGGTGCCGGGTCCGGCGATGGTGCGCCGGCTGAACATCGACGGCGACGGACAGGGCGACCTGGCCGGGCACGGCGGCGAGCAGCGGGCCGTGCTCGTCTACCAGGCCGAGTCCTACCGGCACTGGCAGAAGCACCTCGGGCGCGCGGACCTCAGCTACGGCATGTTCGGCGAGAACCTCACCGTCGACGGGCTGCCGGACGACCAGGTCTGCATCGGGGACCGGTACCGCATCGGCGAGGCCGAGTTCGAGGTGACCCAGCCCCGGGTCACCTGCTACCGCGTCGGCCTCCGCCTGGGCGAGCCGGACATGGCCGCACTGCTGGTCAGCCATCACCGGCCCGGCTTCTACCTGCGCGTCATCACCGAGGGCCACGTCCGGGCCGGCGACGAGGTCGTCCGGACCAGGGTCGGCCCGCAGGCCCTCAGCGTCGCCGACATCGACGCGCTGCTCTACCTGCCCGGACACGACCTCGCCACGCTGCGGCGGGCGGCCGGGATCCCGGCGCTGAGCCCGGGCTGGCAACAGTCGTTCCGGGACATGCTCGCCGGCGGCACCGCGCCGGCCTCCGGCCTCGAGCCGACGCCTCGATCCCAGCCCGCCTGGGCCGGCTTCCGGCCGCTGCGCGTGACCGGGGTGGTGCCCGAGACCTCCGACGTCTCCTCGATCCAGCTGGCCGCGCCGGACGGGCAGCCGCTGCCGGCCGCCCTGGCCGGCCAGTACCTCACCCTGCGGATCCCCGGCGTCGGGCCGCCCGCCGCGGTGCGTTCCTACTCGCTGTCGTCCGCACCGGGCGCCGGTACGTACCGGATCAGCGTCAAGCACGAGCCGCACGGCGTGGTCAGCGGTTACCTGAACCGCGACCTGCATCCCGGCGCCGTCCTCGACGCGGCGGCGCCGCGCGGCGAGTTCGTCCTGGGCGAGGGCACCGGCCCCGTCCTGCTCGTCTCCGCCGGCATCGGCGTGACACCGGTCCTGGCCATGCTGCAGGCGCTGGCGCAGGCGCACGCCGACCGCGACGTCTGGTGGATCCACGGGGCCCGCGAACCCCGCGAGCAGGCGCTCGGCGCCGAGGCGCACGCGCTGCTCGCCACCCTGCGGAACGCCCACGAGCACGTGTTCTTCAGCCGGTCCGATCGGGCCGGCGGGTCCGGCCGGCTGTCCGCCGGCACGCTGGCCGGCCTCGGCCTGCCGCCCGGCGCGGACGCGTACGTCTGCGGCCCGGCCGGTTTCATGGCCGACATGCGGGACGCGCTCACCGGCCTCGGCGTCGACCCCGGCCGCATCCACACCGAGCTGTTCGGGACGCTCCCGCCGATCAACCCCGGCGTGATCGGCAGCGCTCTGCGGTCGCCGCACCAACCGGCGGGGCCGGCCGGGACCGGCCCGCTGGTCACCTTCGCCCGCAGCGGCATCGCCACGCCGTACCCGGCCCCCGCGGCCAGCGTGCTGGAACTCGCCGAGGCCTGCGACGTCCCGACCCGGTGGAGTTGCCGGACCGGGGTCTGCCACACCTGCAGCACGACCCTGCTCGCCGGCGCCGTGACGTACTCCCCCACGCCGCTGGATCTCCCGCCGGACGGCCAGGTGCTCATCTGCTGCGCCCGGCCCGACACCGACCTCGTCGTGGACCTGTAGGGGCCCCGGTCCTGCCCTAGTGTGGTGTCTCGTTATTAGCCGGTGATTGATGCGAGTGCGACCGGCCTTCGTGCAGGGGTCTGTGCGGCATGCCAGAACCGGAAGGGCGACCAGCAGGGAACCCGCAGTTATCCGAGGCGCCGCAGCGCTGTCTCGATAGCGACCTCGACCCGGGAAGTCATGCCGGGCACATCGACGGGACGGCGCCCAGCGACCTGACCACGGATCCACTTCGGCCCGCTGTCGTCATAGTGCAGCAGGGCATACAGGTCCCACCACGGATCGAGAGTCGCCCCGGCGATCGACTCATAGAGCGACCGAAGCTGCTCCGCCCACTCGGGCGAATAGAGTGCCGCCAAATATCGCCGACAGTGCCCGACGTCAATCGCGCGTGGCCCCCGATGGATGGAGTTCCAGTCGGTGAGTCCAGTAATCTTCCCGCGCGACCACAGCATGTTGACGGGCAGAAGATCGCCGTGCAGAAAGACGGCAGTGTCCTTTGGCGGCGCCGCCGCCATGACACCGAACGCCGCCTTCCACACCGCCGGCTTCTGCGCGCCGACCGGCACCCGGAACCCGTCTCGAGGAGCGATCCAAGAATCCGTCCAAGGTCTGAACTTCTTCGCGGGCAGATCGAGGGAATGCAGCAATACAGCAATCTCCGCGATCCTCGTCAACCACGACCGCGGTTCCGCCGGATTGAGGTCAACATGCCCCGGCAACCGTGTCATCAGCAACGATGGCGCGCCACCCGTCGAGGCACCAGCAACATCAGCAGCCAGGATGCCCGGAACCGGGAGCCCGCTTCCCGCCACCACACCAAGGTTGGCGATCTCCTTCGCCAAGCTCCCCTGCAGGCCAAGCCCGCCCGGGTACTGCCGTAGCACGACGAACGTTCGCATTCCACGTCGCTCGACAGTCAGCCGATGCACGGCGGAGCAGACGCCACCGGTCAATCGGCGATGGCCAACGATGCGACTGCCCCGGCCCATCGACGCCGCAACCCAGGCGAGAGTCTCCGCGGAGGGCCGACGCTGCCTGAACCCGCCATCCCTCCAGTCGCCGGCGGTCATGAGCGCCAGTCTATTCGTCAGGGGCGTCACCATCTGGAACGGTTCGCGATGGAGCAGGCGGGCGAGGTGGACTACCTGATCACCTGGAGGGACAACGAGTTCGTCGGACGGGTGAGCCTCACACCGTGTCGTCGTGCGGGTACGAATCGACGGTGCTTCGCATTCCCGAAGTCGCCTTCGGCCGCGCGGAAACCTCCGGTATCTAGTGTGGTGTCTCGTTATTAGCCGGGGATTGATGCGAGTGCGACCCCGCCTCGGCTGACTTTCTCGAGGATCTCCTCTGCCGTGGCGGTCCATACGAACGGCTTGGGATCGTTGTTGTTGGCTTGGAGGTATGCCTCGATCGCAGCGATCAGGTCGGGCACCGACTTGAAGACACCGCGGCGGATGGCTTTCTCGGTGAGCTCGCGGAACCAGCGTTCGACCATGTTCAGCCATGAGCTCGACGTCGGGATGAAATGCAGGTGGAACCGGGGATGCTTGTCCAGCCAGGCCACGACGTTGTCGTGGGTGTGGGTGCCGTAGTTGTCGAGGATCATGTGGATCTGGAGTCCCTTGGGGACCTGATGGTCAATGGTGCGCAAGAACTTCAAGAACTCGCCGTTGCGGTGCCTGGGAAGACATTGGCCGATCACCACTCCGGTCAGCACGTTCAGCGCGGCGAACAGGGTCGTTGTCCCGTTGCGCTTGTAGTCGTGGGTAATGGTTCCGGCCCGGCCTTCCTTCAAAGGCAGCGACGGCTGCGTCCGGTCGAGCGCCTGGATCTGGCTCTTCTCGTCCATGCACAGCACCACCGCCTTGTCGGGCGGGTTCAGATAGACGCCGACCACATCGATCAGCTTCTCATCGAAACGGCGGTCATTGGAGGGCTTGAAGGTGCGCACCAGATCCGGCTTGAGCCCACGAGCAGACCACACACGCTGCACCATCGCTGGGCTCACCCCGGCCGCCCAGGAGTCCAAGCCGGAAGGCGAGACGCACTGGAGCTGCCGGTCGATGGCCAAGGGTCAACGCTCCACCGCATGGTGGCGGATCAGCCTCACCGGCGGGCACGGGCCGCGCCTGAGCTGCGGATCGTCGTCATGGTCGCGCGACAAGCGCGCCGGAACGACACCGTCCCGAGACGAGCACGGACGGCGGCAGGTGACTGTGGCGGCGGTACCTGCCGGAAGCCGGCAGCCCGGTAGGGATGGGCAGCCTCGTACCGCTCGTGAGTCGACCGTCGACGACGTACGAGTTCACGCCGTCCAAAGACATGACAAAGCCCGCGTCTGTGCGCTTGACTGTCGGCGGAGCGTCATGGAAAAGCTCGCCGACCTCGAGCGCGCCCGGGAGTTACACCGCCGGCAAGCGTGGGCGGACGCGTGCGACCAGTTCGCTGTCGTCGACGCCGTCTCGCCGCTGACGGTCGACGACCTGGAGCGGTTTGCCGAGTCGGTGCAGATCCTCGGCCGCGGCGACCAGGCAGCACGGCTACTGGAGCGCGCCTACGGGGCGCACGTCGACGCCGGGACGGTGGGTCCGGCGATGCGGTGCGCGTTCTGGCTGCATGAGGCACTGGCGCTGCTCGGCGAGTTCGGGCACGCGGGTGGGTGGATCGCTAGGGCCGGCCGGTTGGCCGAGGTCCGGTCCGGCGGTGACGAGGCCGGGTACCTGCTGATTCCCGAGGCAGAGCACCTGTTCGCCGGGGGTGACGTTGAGTCCGCGTTCGCGACGGCTGCCCGCGCGGCGGATCTCGGGACCCGGTGCGGCGACCTCGACCTCGTCACTCTGGCCACCCATCTGCAGGGCCGCGCCCGGATCAAGCAGGAGCGGCCGGTCGAGGGTCTCGCATTTCTCGACGAGGCCATGGTGGGCGTCACGGCCGGGGACACTTCCGTCCGCGTCACCGGCTGGGTCTACTGCAGCACGATCGTCGCCTGCCACGAACTGCACGAGGTACGCCGGGCGCGGGAGTGGATCAGGGCGCTGAACGCCTGGTGCGACTCGCAACCCCAGTTCACCGGCGCCTACTCGGGTGTCTGTCGGATCCATCGCGCCGAGCTCCTGCGGCTGGGCGGCGCGTGGTCGGACGCGGCCCGGGAGGCCCGGCTCGCCTGCGAGCAGCTGACCCAGGGGTACGGAGCGGGCCTGGCGGGCGCGGCCTTCTACGAGCTGGCGGAGGTACTCCGGCTGCTCGGGGAGACCACCGACGCGGAGGATGCCTACCGCCGGGCCAGCCAGTACGGCTGGGAGACGCAGCCGGGCCTGGCTCTGCTCCGGCTCGCCCAGGGCCGGGCGGACCTGGCGGGAGCAGCGATCCGGCGTTCGCTCGGCGAGCGGACCGATCCGCTGGAGCGGTCGCACCTGCTGCCGGCACAGATCGAGATCATGCTGGCGGCCGGCGACGCCGATGCGGCACGGGCCGGCGCGACCGAGCTGGCCGCCATCGCCCGGCAGCACGACCGGCCCGCCCTCAGCGCCCGGTCGGCGCACGGGCAGGGTGCCGTCGACCTCGGGGACGGCCGCGCCCAGGTCGCGCTGCCCGCTCTCCGCCAGGCGTGTCAGCTCTGGCGCGAGCTGGACGCGCCGTACGAGGAGGCGCGGGTGCGGGTGCTGGTCGGGCGGGCTTGCCGGATGTTGGGGGACGAGGACACGGCCGCGATGGAGCTGGACGCCGCGCGGCAGGCCTTCCGCCGGCTGGGCGCCGCCCCCGACCTCGCCATCATCGAGGCGCTGACCCGCCGGTATCGGGCCGGCGAGGCGTCCGGGCTCAGCCTCCGCGAGATCGAGGTGCTCCGGCTGATCGCCGCCGGCCGGACCAACCACGCCATCGCTGTCGAGCTCGTCCTCAGCGAGAGGACCGTGGCCCGCCACGTCAGCAACATCTTCACCAAGCTCAGCGTGGGGTCCCGGACCGCGGCCGCGCTCTACGCCTTCGAGCACGGCCTGCGGTGAGCCGCTGCGCAGAAATACCCACCGCGTAATCCGGGACTTGGACCGTTCTGCCGAGGCGGCCTGCGCGGTGCCACTCCTAGCGTCGGGAGACCACCGAAGCCAGGAGGTCCACAGTGGACGAACGGATCGAGGTCGCCGTCATCGGCGCCGGGCAGGCCGGTCTCGCCGCCAGCCGCCACCTCACCGAGCAGGGCCGGGACCACGTACTGCTGGAGCGGGCGGGGCAGGTCGGGGAACGGTGGCGGACCGATCGGTGGGACTCGCTCACGCTTGTCTCGCCGAACTGGTCGCTGCGGCTGCCCGGCTTCAGCTACGACGGCGACGACCCGGACGGCTTCCTCAGCCGGGCAGGCGTGGTCGACTATCTGCAGGACTACGCCGCCTCGTTCGGTCCGCCGGTCCGCTTCGGCACCGAGGTCACCTCGGTCACCGCGCAGCCGGCCGGCACCGGCTTCCTGGTCTCCACCGATGCGAGCCGGATCGCCGCGGACACCGTGATCGTGGCGACGGGGCCGTACCACTCAC
>DASYKU010000109.1 GCA_035995165.1 Mycobacteriales bacterium | reverse complement strand
CGCGAAGTAGGGCGAGTCGCCGATGAGCTCGTCGGCCGAGTTCGGAAGTTCGCGATGCCGCGACGCGAAGTCCAGTTCCTGCAGCGCGTGCAGTTCCAGATCACTGACGACCCCGCGGCCGTCCGACGTACGGTCGACCTTGCGGTCGTGGACGCAGATGAGGTGCCCGTCGCGGGTCAGCCGGACGTCGCACTCCAGCGCCCCGGCACCCTCGTGGAGCGCCCGTATGTAGGCCCCGAGCGTGTGCTCGGCCAGCGCGGACGACGACCCGCGGTGCGCGACGACCAGCGGCTGCTCCCGCATCCCCCTACCGTTCGGTCGTGGAGTTCGACCCGACCGTGCCCTCGATCATCGCCGACCCGTACCCATTCTTCGCCGAGCGGCGCGCAGCCGCTCCCGTCTCCTGGAGTCCGGCGCTGGGCGAATGGGTGACGTACGGGCACGCCGAGGCCGACACCGTGCTGCGGCATCGCGGGCTCGGCCGGCTCTGGAGCCTGCGCTGGCCGGACGAGCCGCTGCCGGACTACACGCTGCTGCACGAGCACTCGCTGCTGGAGAACGAGCCGCCGACGCACACCCGGCTGCGCCGGCTGGTCGCGGCCGGCTTCGGCCGCCGCCAGGTCGAGCGGCTGCGGGACCGGGTCACCGACATCGCCCGCGGCCTGGCCCGGGACGTCCGGGACGCCGGCGCGGACGGCTCCGCCGTCGACCTCCTCCCGCTGTACGCCGAGCCGCTCCCGGTCGCGGTCATCGCGACGCTGCTCGGCGTCCCGGACTCCGACCGCGGGCTGCTGCGGCCGTGGTCCAACGCGATCGTCAAGCTCTACGAGGCCTCCCCCTCGGCGGCGACCCGGCAGGCCGCCGAGACCGCCGCCTCCGAGTACGTCGCGTACGTCCGGGAGCTGGTCGCCTTCCGCCGCCGCACCCCCGGCGACGACCTGCTCTCCGACCTCATCGCGACCCGGGACGCCGACGGCGCCCGGCTGTCGGAGGACGAGCTGGTCGCGACCGCGGTCCTGCTCCAGATGGCCGGGCACGAGGCCAGCGTCAACGTCGTCGGCAACGGGGCGTACGCGCTGCTGACCCACCCGGCCGAGCGGGCCCGGCTGACCCCGGAGCTGGTCCCGTCCGCGGTCGAGGAGCTGATCCGGTACGACTCCCCGCTGCAGCTCTTCGAGCGCACCGCGACCCAGCCGGTCCCGATCGGCGCGGTGACGGTCGAGCCCGGGCAGAAGATCGCCGCGCTGCTGGGCGCGGCCAACCGGGACCCGGCCGTGTTCGCCGACCCGGACCGGCTGGACCTGACCCGCTCCCCCAACCCGCACCTGGGCTTCGGCGCCGGCATCCACTTCTGCCTGGGCGCCCCGCTGGCCCGGGTCGAGCTGCAGGCCTCGCTGGCCACGATGCTCACCGACCTGCCCGGGCTGGCGCTCGCGGGCGAGCCGGTCCGGCACCCGACCTTCACCCACCGCGGCTTCGCCACACTCCCGGTGACGATCTAGGCGACCCGCTCAGACCAGGCCGAGCTCGCGGGCGCGGAGGCCGGCCTGGAAGCGGGACGTCGCCCCGACCGCCGCCATCAGCTCCGCCACCCGCCGCCGGTAGGTCCGCAGCGACATCCCCAGCGCCCGCGCCGCGGCCTCGTCCTTCGACCCGGACGCGAGCGCGTCGAGCAGGCTCGGGGCCAGGTCGCGCAGCCCGCCCAGCGACGTCTCGTACACGGCCCGGTCGGTGGCCGCCCGCCAGGCCGCGTCGAACAACGCGCTGACGCTCCGCACGACCTCCGGCGCGCTGACCACGCGGTAGCGGCGCGGCCGCTCGTCCGGGTCGCCGGCCATGATCACGAACCGCCGGTCCACGATCATCGTCTCGTGCAGGTCGGCGGTGGTGATCCGGATCGTCGCGCCGTACGCCTCGAGCTGGTGGACGTGCTCGGCCGCCCGCGGGTCGACCAGCACCTGCGGCCGGTAGAGCTTGCGGGAGCGGAAGCCGCCGGCGACCTTCGGCACCCAGGACGGGACAGCCGGCGCGGCCGCGTCGGAGACGTGCAGCACGGCCCAGGTCCGCAGGTCGGGCGCGGCGCAGGACATCTCGAACCGGGCCGCGGCGAAGATCGGCGCCGCCCGCAGCCGCAGCTCGGCCTCGCCGCGGACCTCGATCGCGTTGTCCATCGCCGCCGTCACGCATTCCATGGTGGCACCTTGCTGCCAGACCCGCGCCCGGCCGGGCTCCGGCGGGCACCGTGGCAACCATGACGACGGCGACAGCAGCAGGAACGTGGGCACTCGGCGGGGACCTCGAGGTGGCCCGGATGGGGTTCGGCGCGATGCAGCTCGGCGGGAAGAACGCGTTCGGCCCGCCGGCGGACAAGGAGAAGTCGCAGCGGGCGCTGCGCACCGCACTCGAGCTCGGCGTACGGCACGTCGACACCAGCGACTACTACGGGCCGTACCTGGTCAACGAGCTGATCAAGGAGACGCTGGCGCCGTACCCGGACGACCTCGTGCTGGTGACGAAGATCGGCGGCCGGCGCGACGACGCCGGGCAGTGGCTGCCGGCGCTGAGCCCGGAGGAGATCCGCTCCGGCGTGCTGGAGAACCTGGAGCACCTCGGCGTGGACCGCCTCGACGTGGTCAACCTGCGCGTGATGACCACCGGCGAACCGATCGGCGACAAGTTCGCCGTGCTGGCCGCGATGCGGGAGCAGGGACTGATCCGGCACCTCGGGGTGAGCAACGTGGACGCCGCCCAGCTGGCCGAGGCGCAGGCGATCGCACCGGTGGTCTGCGTGCAGAACATGTACAGCCTGGGCAACCGGGCCGACGACGCGCTGTTGGACAGCTGCGCCGAGCAGGGCATCGCGTACGTCCCGTTCTTCCCGCTCGGCGGCGGCTTCTCGCCGTTCGCGGCCGAGGGGCTGGCGGCGGTGGCGAAGCGGCACGAGGTCGGCCCCCACCAGGTCGGCCTGGCCTGGCTGCTGCAGCGCTCGCCCAACGTCCTGGTCATCCCGGGCAGCGGCGACCCGGCCCACGTCGAGCAGAACGTCGCCGCCGCCGGGCTGACCCTCGCCGAGGAGGACCTGACCGAGCTCAGCAGTTCGGGAAGCTGACGCCGCCGAGGTCCGAGAGCAGGGTGTAGTCGGTGTCGATCGTGGGGGCGGCCGCGTCGGCCTGCTCGCTGACCACCGCCTGGACCGGGTACGGCGTGGGGCACTCGTCCGGCAGCTCGAAGTAGAGCGTGGCGACGACGAACGAGGCCGGCCGGACCACGACCGGCCGGGCCCGGCCGAGCCGGTTGTCGGTCAGCAGCGTCCCGGTCGGCGGGCACGAGCCGGACCGGATCGTGTACCCGCGCTCCTTCAGCCCGGCCTCGGGCCGGTTCGGCGACACCGCGGTGAGCCGGACCGGCTTGGCGCTGTTGTTGCGCAGGGTGAACGAGACGGCCAGCGAGACCGGGCTCGACGGCGTCACCGGCCGGCACACGTCGCCGAGCGCGAGCACCGGCGTCGGCGGCAGGATGACGCCCGGCGGCGCGGGCAGCTGCGACGGCCCGTTCGAGGCCCGCGGGAGCGCCGGCGGGTCGACCCCGCGCCGCAGCGAGGTCACCGCCGCGACCGCGACGATCACCCCGATGAGGACGAACAGCACCGTACGGCCCCGGCGCGGCGGCCGGTCGCCCCCGCTGATCTCGTCGGCCATCAGCCGATTGTGGCAGGCTTCACAAGACAGACCGGACGCTCGCGAGGAGGCCTGCCGTGCAGGGCTTGATGCAGGACTACCCGCTCACCTTGCCGTACGTCTTCGACCGGTTCGAGAAGCTGCACGGCGACAAGCAGCTGGTCTGGAGCACGGTCACCGAGCGCAAGCGCACCTCGATCGCCGAGTGGACCGACCGGGCCCGCCGCTTCGGCGGCGTGCTGGACGCGCTCGGGGTCCCGGCCGACGCCCGGGTCGGAACGTTCGCCTGGAACACCGCCGACCACCTCGCGCTCTACTGGGCCGCGCCCTGTTCCGGCCGGATCCTGCACACGCTGAACATCCGGCTGTTCCCGGAGCAGCTGACGTTCGTGGTCAACCACGCCGAGGACGACGTGGTGTTCGTGGACCGGTCGCTGCTGCCGGCGTTCTGGAAGCTGGCCGGCACCTTCGAATCGGTCCGGCACATCGTGGTGATGGACGACGGGGCGCCGTGCGAGATCCCGGCCGACCCGCGCATCCGCCTGCTGGACGAGCTGCTCGCGGACGCTCCGCCGGTGAGGTTCGCGGCCGAGGACGAGAACGCGGCCGCGTCGATGTGCTACACGTCCGGCACCACCGGCAACCCGAAGGGCGTCGTCTACTCGCACCGCTCGATCTACCTGCATTCGCTCGGCGTGCTCAACGCGGCCGCCGGGATCGGGATGATGGAGCGCGACCGGGCCCTGCCGGTGGTGCCGATGTTCCACGCGAACGCCTGGGGCTGGGGGCACGCGCCGCTGTTCGCCGGCACCGAGCTGGTGCTGCCGGGGCCGCAGATGACGCCGGCCGCGATCGCCGCGATGCTCGAGGAGGAGCACGTCACGATGACCGCCGGCGTGCCCACGATCTGGATGGGCATGCTGCCGGAGCTGGACGGGCGTGACCTGTCCTCGCTGCGGGCGGTCCTCTGTGGCGGGTCTGCGGTGCCCAAGGCGCTGTCCGAGGCGTACCGGGAGAAGCTCGGGATGCCGATCCTGCACGCCTGGGGCATGACCGAGACCAGCCCGCTCGGCTCGATCAACGGCAACTTCAGCGCGTACGACGGGGTGGGCGAGCAGGAGGCCGCGGACGTCCGGTCCCGGCAGGGCATCGCCCCGGTCGGCGTGGACGCCCGCATCGTCGAGCCCGGCACCCTCACCGAGCTGCCCTGGGACGACAAGGCCACCGGCGAGCTGCAGGTCCGGGGCCCCTGGATCGCCGCCGACTACTACAAGGTCGAGCACTCCGAGGAGTCGTTCACCAGCGACGGCTGGCTGCGTACGGGCGACGTCGGCGCGATGGACGCGCACGGCAACATCCGGCTGTCGGACCGGACCAAGGACCTGGTGAAGTCCGGCGGCGAGTGGATCAGCTCGGTCGAGCTGGAGAACCACCTGATGGCGCACCCGGCGGTGGCCGAGGCCGCGGTGATCGGCGTGCCGCACCCGCGCTGGCAGGAGCGTCCGCTCGCGACCGTCGTGCTCAAGGAGGGTGCGAGCGCGACCAAGGAGGAGCTGCTGGAGTTCCTCACGCCGCGGGTGGCGAAGTGGTGGCTGCCGGACGACGTCGTGTTCATCGACGAGGTACCGAAGACGTCGGTCGGCAAGTTCTCCAAGAAGGACCTGCGCTCCCGCTTCGCCGACTACCAGCTCCCGACGATCGACTGAGCCGCCTCAGGCCGAGTACGTCAGCAGCGGGATCAGCAGCTCGTCCTCGGTCAGGGAGCCGTGCTGGCCGGTGAGCTCGGACAGCACCGGCTCGGTCTCGGGCCGGGTGATGGCGGTGGTGCCGGTGCAGGCCGCGACGATGTCGCCGATCCGCGGCGCGATCCGGTCCTGCACATGGCCGAACCAGCCCGCGTCGACCGCCTCGTCCCGGGTCAGCACGGTCGCTCGGGTGCCGAGCGACTCCCGCCAGGTGGCGAGGACGTCGGCCTCGGCACCGGGTTCGGCGTACACGTGCCGGGCCCGGGGCTCGCCGGCCAGCAGCCGGACCCCGTCGAGCAGGCCGGCGGCATCGATGCGGTCCGCCTCGCCGACCTGGACCATGCCGTGGTCGGCGGTGACGAGCAGCAGGCCGCCGGCCGGCAGCCGCCGGGCGACCGTCTCGACCAGCCGGTCGACCTGGGCGAGCTGGTAGCGCCAGGGGTCGGTGCCCGGGCCGTAGACGTGCCCGATCAGGTCGAGGTCGCCGTGGTAGCCGTAGCGGAAGGTGCGGTCCGACTCGGGCTCGCCGGTCAGCGCGGCGACCAGGTCGCCGAGGGCGCGCACGCCCCAGTGCTGGCCGCCGCGCAGCACCGCCCGGGTCAGCCCGCCGCCGACGAACTGGCCCGGCAGCACCACCCGGACCGCCACCCCGTGCGCGGCCATCCGCTCGAACGTCGTCGGCAGCGGCTGCACGTCCTCCGGCGGGAACCGGTCGCGGAGGTCGCGGACGTGGCCGTCGCCCTGGGCGGTCCAGCCCAGCGCGTTCATCGGGGTGTTCTCGCCGACGTCGAAGGCGAGCCCGACCACGCCGTGCGCGCCCGGGGCCATGCCGGTGCCGACGCTGGCCAGGCTGGTCGCGGTGGTCGAGGGGAAGCCGGCCGTGATCGACCGGCCGGCCAGCCCGGCCAGGAACGGCGCCTCCTCGGCGTACGTGTGGAGCAGGTTCCAGCCCATGCCGTCGATCAGCAGCAGCACGATGTGCCGGGCCTCGGGCAGGCCCAGCACCTCCGATCCGCCCGGGACGTCCAGGGCGGTCAGCACGCCCGGCGTCACGTCCGACAGCGCACCGGCACCGTAGGCAGGATCCATGCCCGGAGCCTAGACACGCCTCAGGCGTGCGCGCCGACGGTGATCGGGCCGATCGTGAGCCGCGGGGTCAGGCCGAGGAAGGCGCCGATCCGCTCGACCTCCGCGTCCAGCGCCTTCCGGTGCGCGGCGGACAGCTCGTCCAGCGGCTCGACGGTGACGTCGACGTACCGGCCGGCGCGCTTCTGGTGCCAGACGCCACCGACGACGCCACCGAGCAGCAGGACCGGGAAGTTGCCGGCCTGGCTGCGGGCCAGCGCCCGGCCGGCCGCGCGGCCCGGGTAGACGAGCTCACGTGGGTGGGAGCCCACCGCGTACGCGTCGAAGTACGGCAGCAGGCGCAGGCCGCGCGGTGGGGCGTCAGGGAACGTGGTGTCGCCGGCGACGACCCAGCCGAGCTCGCCCGCCAGCTCGATCTCGCCCTCGAGCGTCTGGAACAGGCCCGTCGCCCACGCCGCCGGCGCGCTCAGCCAGCGGGCGAAGTGCTCGGGCCGGGCCGGCCCGTACGAGTGCAGGTAGGAGCGGACGAGCCAGGCCAGGGCGTCGGGTCCCGGTACCGGGACCAGGCCCGGGGACCAGCGCTGCGGCGAGGTGTAGGTGACCTTGCGGGCCCGGTCCGGGCCGAAGCAGAGCGCGCCCCGGTTCGCGGCCGTGTCGACGGCCTGCCGCCAGCGCGGCCAGAGCTCCTGGAACGCGGGCATGCAACGCTCCACCGCCCAGGGCCCGACCTCGGCGGCCAGCGCCTCGGTGAGCTCGTCGATGGTCAGCGCCGCGGCCGCGAGCACGGTCTGGATACCGGCCACGATCTCGTCCAGCTGCTCGGGCGCCAGCCGGACGGCCGGGTCGAAGGAAGGCAACGGCCGGGGCACCGCGCTCAGCGCCCCGGTCCACCGGCCCAGGTCCCGGGTCGGCAGCAGGTGCACGGTGCCGCGCGGGCCGAACGTCTTGACCAGCTCGCGGGTCTCCCAGAGCGCGGCCTGCACGTCCGGCCGGGTCGTACCAACCAGCCGCAGCCCGATGGAGAGCTCGCCGGCGGACAGGATCTGGGCGTGCGCGCCGACCATGCCGGCGACCACGTCCGCGGGCGACGGGCCGGGAGCGGTGAGGAAGTGCCGGTCCAGCCGCCGGGCCCGGGCCTGCGCCCAGGTCACGGGCGCTCGGCCGCGTCCAGGGCGCTCTCGGCGGCGTCCAGCCGGCCCCGCAGCCGCGCGCTCGACAGTGCCCCGGCGATGGCGATGCCGAGCATCACCACGGCGATGGCGTAGTCGGCCCGCGCGCCGCCGCTGATGCCGAGGCCGAGGAACGCGAGGCCGAGCAGACCGAACAGCAGCGGGATCCAGCGGTAACGCTGCAGTTGCTCGCGCTGCCGGGCCAGCAGCGTCCGGGCGCCGGGCCAGGCGGCCGGATCCGGCGGCAGCTCGCCGCGCAGCACGGCCCGCTCGGCGTCGGCGTGCTGGTCGGCGTCGAACCCGGCCTGCTCCCGCTCCTGGTTGCGCTGCCGTACGAACCACCAGGTCATCGCCGCGCCGAAGATCGGGGCCGCGTACGGCAACCCGCTGGAGTCGGCGCTCGCGAGCCCGTCCCAGGCCAGGGCCAGGACGGCGAACAGCACCGTGCAGACGGCGAGGATCACCGGCCACGGCGCCTGCCGCCAGCGGGTCATGTCGTGCCGGGGAGGACGCTCACCCGCGCGATCCTAGGCGTGCCACCGGGGTGAGCAGCGCGGCGACCGCGAGCGCGACGATCGAGGCCGAGAAACCGTTGGTCGGCGAGATGTGCAGCAGGTCCTGGCCGTGCCGCCAGAACGACTCCCAGCCCGGCCAGGACGAGAGCACCGTCGGCGCGGTCAGCTGGTACGCGACGAAGCCGGCCACCCACGGCACCAGCATCAGCCACCGCCCGGGCGCGTCGTCGGAGGTGTCGTACCGGCCGCGGGAGAGCGCGAAGTCGATCACCACGGTCGCGGCCAGCGGCACGAACACGGCCCCGATGAGGAACAGGAACGGCTCGTACGCGCTGCCGTCCACCGCCAGCGCCAGCACCGTCGCGAGCCCGCCGACCAGCACCGCGAGCAGCCGCCGGTCCGCCCGCGGCAGCACGTTCTGCGCGGAGGTCGCGGTCGAGTAGATGTTGGCGAAGGCCTCGTCGACCTCGTCCACCGCCAGGATGACCAGCGCGATCGCCCCGGCCGGGACGGCCAGCAGCGCGCCGACCACGTCCGCCGACGCGTCGGAGTACGCCCGCAGGGCCAGCACGCCGAGCAGGAAGAAGACCGCGCTGGAGGCCGCGTACCCGATCCCGGTGCCGAGCGTGGCCGCCCGTGGCGACCTGGAGAACCGCGAGTAGTCCGCGACCAGCGGGATCCAGGACACCGGCAGCGCGACGACCAGGTCCATCGAGGTCCAGAACCCGGTCCAGCCGCCCTCGGTGAACCCGCCCAGCGGCCGCCGCAGCGTCTCCACCAGGAAGTACGCCGAGCAGGCCAGCACCGCGACGACCGCGATCCGCTTGAGCAGCCGGACCGAGCCCAGCGGCCGCAGCGCCATCCCGGTGGCGACCGCGCCGGCGATCAGCACGTACACCCAGCGGGGCAGGCCGGCCCAGACGGCGTGCGCGGCGAACGAGATCACCCAGATCTCGTACGTGGCCCAGCCGACGCACTGCAGCAGGTTCAGCACGGTCGGCGCGTACGACCCCGAGCGGCCGAGCAGGCCGCGCAGCAGCACCATCGTCGGCGCCCCGGTGACCGCGCCGGCCCGGGCGACCGCGGCCAGCAGCAGGCAGCCGAGCGCGGTGCCGGCCACGATCGCGACGACGGTGGCCAGGAACGACTGCCCGGGCGCGACCAGGAACGTCGCCGTGACCGGGATGAGCAGGCTGATCCCGAGGTTGGCCCAGAGCCCGAGCTGGTCGGTGAAGCCGAGCGAGCGGGGCTGGTCCTCGGTGAGGGTGGCAGGGGCTTCCGCGGTGGTGGCCAAGTGAGCACGCTCCCTACGCCGGCATGACCCGGACAGGTTCCGACGGTCGGCGGCCCGCTGCCGCCCTCTCAGCCCGGTACGCCGGGCTCCCGTGTGTGGCGAGGTCACCGTACCCTCCCGCTCGTGGGAGCCGCCGGTCGCCGAATGCGCGCCCCCGGCCGCCGCCTGGAGCCGGGCGCGTGTCGGGCCGGGCGGCGCCGGGTAGCGACCGCGGCGTGAGCAGCGCAGCCGTACGCAAGGCCGTCCGCGAGGTCCTCGGCACGTCCCGGTTCCGGCGCACGACGTTCCGGCCCGGGCAGTCCGAGGCGATCGAGGCCGTGCTGGAGCGCGACACCCTGGCCGTGCTCGCCTCCGGCACCGGCAAGACGCTGATCTACACGGTCGCGGCCAAGCTCATCGACGGCGGCACGCTGGTGGTCTCCCCCACGATCGCGCTGCAGCACGACCAGCTGCGCGCGCTGGAGGGCGCCCACGAGACGGCCGCGCTGCTGAACAACACCCTGCCGGCCGCGCAGCGGAAGGCCGCGCTGGCCGACTTCGCCGCCGGGAAGATCGAGTTCCTGCTGCTGGCGCCGGAGCAGCTGGCCAACGACGAGGTCCTGGCCGCGCTGACCAAGGCCCACGTCTCGTTGTTCGTGGTGGACGAGGCGCACTGCATCAGCGAGTGGGGCCACGACTTCCGCCCGGACTACCTCGGCCTCGGCTCGGTCGCCCGCGCGCTCGGCTCACCCCGGCTGCTCGCGCTGACCGCGACCGCCTCGCCCCGGGTGCGGGCCGAGATCGTGCGCCGGCTGCGGATGCGCGACCCCGAGATCGTGGTCCGCGACGCCGACCGGCCCAACATCTGGCTCGGCGTCGACCTGGTCGGCTCCGAGGGGGCGAAGCGGGACGAGCTGATCCGGCAGGTGCTGCTGTCGCTGCACGGCGAGCCGGACCACGAGGAGATCGACGGCCGGACCCGCTCTGACCACTCGACCCTGCCGACCGGCTCCGGCCGGGTGTCGCCGGGCGGTCCCGGCATCGTCTACACCGCCACCCACCGCGGCGCCGAGGAGCTGGCCGCGGTGCTGCGGGACAACGGGGTCGACGCGGTGCACTACCACGGCGGGCTGTCCCGCCAGGATCGCGAGTCGGCCCAGGACGCGTTCATGAGCGGGGCCGTCGAGGTGATCGTGGCGACCAGCGCGTTCGGGATGGGGGTCGACAAGCCGGACGTCCGGTTCGTCTTCCACGCCGAGCCGCCGGACACGCTGGATGCGTACTACCAGGAGATCGGGCGGGCCGGCCGGGACGGGCTGCCCGCCCGGGCGGCGTTGTTCTACCTGCCCGGCGACCTGTCGCTGCCGAAGTTCTTCGCCTCCGGCGGCGGCCCGACGGTGCCGGAGATGGCGGGCCTGCTGCAGGTCATCAAGGACGACGGGCCGATCTCCCGCAAGGACCTCGCCGCCGCGACCGGGCTGTCCACGGCCCGGGTCACCGCGATCGTCAACGAGCTGGAGTCGGCCGGCGTGATCCGCGCCGGCACGGACCGGAAGGTGTCCACGACCAGGACGGGCCGGGAACGCGCCGCGGCCGACATCGCCGCCGCGGCCAAGGACCGCCGCGAGGTCCGCCGCGAGTACGCCAAGTCCGCCGTCGAGATGGTCCGCACGTTCGCGGACTCGACCGACTGCCGGCGCCGGATCGTGCTGGAGCTGCTGGGCGAGTCCCACCCGCAGCGCTGCTTCCACTGCGACAACTGCGACAGCGGCGCGGCCGTCGACTCCGGCAACCGCCCGTTCGACGTCGGCTCGCACGTGCGGCACCCGGAATGGGGCCGCGGCACGGTCCAGACGTACGAGGAGGGCGACCGGATCGTCGTCCTCTTCGACTCGGCCGGCTACAAGACCCTCTCCCTCGGCCTGGTCGAGGACCAGCACCTGCTCCGCAAGGCCTAGAGGACCGTGCCGGGGGTGCCGGTGTCGGTGACGAGGGGGCGGCCGGCGGCTTCCCAGGCCTGCAGGCCGCCGGCCAGGTTGGTCGCCTCCCGGCCCTGGCCGCGCAGCCAGGCCGTCACCTGGGCCGAGCGGCCGCCGACCTTGCAGACCACGAGCAGCGGCCCGTCGTCGGGGATGTCCCCGGCGCGGGCGGGCAGCGCGCTGAGCGGGACGTGGGCGGAGCCGGCCACGTGCCCGGCCTCCCACTCGTCGTCCTCGCGTACGTCGAGGATGGTCACGCCGTCGGGGACCTCGGTCGCGCCGACGGTGGGGAGGTGTCCGGGATGCACCCGGTGATGGTGCCTCATCACCCCCACGGTAGGACCGGTCAGGGTTCGCTGCCCCAGACCTTCGTCCCGTCGACGTACGCGGTGACGTGCGGTGCGTCCGCGTACGGGCCGGCCGGGCCGGAGCTCCAGTCGTCGGTCTGGGTGAGGGCCGACCAGTCGGTCCGGTTGAACCGGGTCTGGATCTCGCCGGTCGACCCGCCCGGCGCGAGCGGGCCCGAGCCGAACCCGACCTCCAGGTACGGACGGCCGCCGAGCACCACCCGCTCCGTCACCGACCCGCACCCGATCCGGGCGTAGTCGCAGTACGTCGCGTAGCTGGTGCCGCCGTCGGTGAACCAGTACCGGAGGGTGACCCGGCTCAGGTCCAGCGGCGCGGTCCCGGTGTTCCGTACGGCCAGGCCGGGCTGGACCTGCGGGGCGGTCACGGCGGCGTTGTCGTTCGCGTACTGGGCGGCGAGGACGCCCGGGCGCACCGGCCGGCCGGGCCCCGTCGGCACCGGAGCAGGCGCCGGGATCGTCACCGGCGGCACCGTCGGAATCGGAATCGGAATCGGAGTCGGGGACGCGGCCGTCGGGACCGGGGTGGGGCTCGGCGCCGGGGTGAGGCTCGGCGCCGGGGTGAGGCTCGGCGCCGGCGTGGTCGGCAACCCGGCCGTCGGCGCCGGGACCGGCACGGTCCCGCCCAGCGGCGACTTGATCGGGGCGAGCATCCCGTCCTTGGCGGTGTCCACCGTGGTCCAGTCGTCCTGCAGGATCCCGCGCGTGTCCCCCGAGTCCGGGTTCCAGGACCAGAACGTCCACCCCACCGACCGCGCCCCCACGTACGAGACCAGCGCGGTCAGCCACTGCCGGTCCGACTCGGTCGCCAGCTTCGAGCCGAACTCGCCCAGCAGCAGCGGCGCGGTCCCCGCCCGGGCGAGGTAGCCCCAGTGCGTGTCCCAGACCGCGGGCAGGTTGGCCGGGTAGTCCGGCGCGGCGAACCAGGTCTGCGGGAAGGTCGAGGCCGGGTAGTCGTGCGGCGAGTAGACCAGCCGGTGGGCCACGCTGAGGCGGACCGGGTAGCGCCCGGCCGCGGACAGGTTGCCGCCCCACCAGGTCGAGTCGGCGCCGACCTTCTCCACGCCCTCGACCAGGATCAGCCAGCTCGGGTCGGCCGCGAGGATCGCGTTGCCGGCCCGCTCGGCCGCGAGCCGCCAGTCCAGCGCCCGGTCGCCGCAGCCCCAGCAGGCCGTGCCGTGCGGCTCGTTCATCAGGTCGCCGCCGACCACGGTCGGGTTGTTCGCGTAGCGCCGGGCCAGCATCACCCAGTCCGAGATCCAGCGGGACTCCGGGTACTGCGGGGTGTACCAGAGCTCCGACTGCGCACCGGAGTCCGGCCGGTGCCGGTCCAGGATCACCCGCAGCCCGAGGCTCCCGGCGTACGCGACGACCTTGTCCATCACCCGCAGCCCGGTCAGCCCGGCCAGGTCGGCGTTCTTGCCGCCGTCGAAGGCGATCCCGGTCGGCGTCGAGCCCCGGTCGAAGAGCTGGCTGCTGTACGGCAGCCGGATCGTGTTGTAGCCGGTGGCCCGGATTTGGTCGAGCATCGAGCGGTAGTCCCGGGTCCAGAGCCCGTGCGGCGCGTAGTTCGGCGTCTCCAGGCCGAACCAGTTCACCCCGGCGATCCGGACCGGCCGGCCGGCCCGATCCACGATCCGGCTGCCGTCGGTGTGCCAGTAGCCGGACGCGGCCGCGTCGGCCCGGGGCGTGCCCGGCGGGGCGACGGCGAGGCCGACCGCCACCAGCGCGGCCGCCAGCAGCGTGACGACCGTGCGGACCACGCGGGGAGAGGTACGCATCCGCTGAGCATGCGCCCGCCCGCGCACCCGGACCGGGCGTTCGGCCGAACGCGACGTACGTCCCCCACCGACCCCGGTCCGTCCCCGTTCCGCCGCCGAGGTGTTACCCGAACGAGTTCTGCTGCGCGAGCACCGAAAGTGACACCATATCTATTCTGGTAGTCAGACACCGCTGATCGGAGGATCGGTGACCGAACCCGCCGTACGCCGGACGGACGAGCCGGCAGATGCCGAGCCGACCGTCGACGGCCTCGGCTGGAAGGACTTCGCGACCACCCTCAAGACCACCGCGGTCGGCGCGAACGTCGTGCTGGCCGCGATCTCGACCGGCCTCGCGGTCTGGACCGACGGCGTCGGGCGCTGGCTGCTGGCCGGGCTGGTCGCGGCCTCGGTGCTGCTGTTCCTCGGCCAGCTCGCGGTCGCCTGGGTCCGGCTCCGGCAGCGCGCGTGGGCCCAGCTGGCCGAGACCCGGCACCAGCAGGAGCTGTCCGAGGCCCGGGAGGAGGTGGCCCGGGCGACCGAGCGGGCCGCGGCCGCCGCGGCCGAGCTGTCCGGGCTGCAGGCGCTGCGCGGGCGGTGGTCCGCGGCCCAGGCCGCGCTGCACGACCTGTGGCTGGGCTACCCGGCGCCGTACACCGACGAGGTCGAGCTGACCTACCTGGTCGGCACCGACACCGAGGCCGACCGGGTCGTCGAGCACCGCCGTACGGTGCCGGACCGGGGCGCGGCGCTGCCGTTCCTGCAGGGCCGGCTGACCACGCCGACCCAGCTCGACGCGGACGGCGTCACGCTGGCCGACATCGAGCTGGTGACCCGCTCGGAGGACGACCGGACGGCGATCGGGCAGATCGCGCTGACCGAGAAGCCCGGGCTGCTGCGCTGCATGTTCGTCTTCCGGCCGAGCATCACCAGGCCCACCAGCTGGTACGTGCGCTACCGGATGCCCGGGCTGTGGGACGTGCTGCGCGACAGCGGCCACGACCGGCTCACCTGGACGCCGTCCGCCCGGGCCGGCGACCCGGAGCGTTCGACGCTGGGCCGGCTGGTGGTGAACTTCGACTTCCCGCCCGAGGCCGGGGACGACGTGTTCGTCCGCGACCGCGACAACCGGGAACTCAAGCGGCTGACCGGCCCGGACGGGTCGCTGCGCTACCGCTGGGAGAGCGCGGACCCGCTGCCCGAGCAGTACAGCTGGGACCTCTGGTGGGCGATGGCCCCCTGAGGGGTGGTCCGGGCCCGGCGCTGCGGCCGGGCCCGGTCGGTCAGCCGCCGCCGCCGTCGCCGCCGGCGACGCGCGCGCAAGCACCCTCGACCCTCATCCGGACACCTCCCGATCACCGGAGGCGGCGCACGCCTCGGAAGCGGGGCGCCGCCGGCTCTCCGTCGGAGGCCTCAGGCTACTGAGCCGGGAACGGCTCAGCGGTCGGCTTCGGCGCGAGCCTCGGCGCCGGTCTCGCCGGCGTACCCCTCGTCCTGGCCGGCGGTCCGGCCGACGAACTCCTCGCTGTCGCCGGTGCCGGTGGTCGACTCGGCGTCGCCGCCGGTGTCCGGGCCGCCGCCGGTGGCGCGCGAGTTCGCCACCTGGTCGTCGCTGTCGACGTCGTCTTCCTTGTCGTAGGTCCGTTCGCTCATGTGCTGCGGGCTACCCGCCCGACGGCACCGGAAACGGGCCCGGGACGCGGAGCGGCGCCGGTGGGGGGACCGACCGCCCACCGACGCCGCGTTCCGGACGACCCGCCGAGACGGGCCGAGCGACAAGCCCTAGTGCGCTCCGGCCCCGGTCAGCGACCGGACCTCGAGCTCGTCGTACTTCGCATCATCGCGTTCCTTGGACAGGACCGTGCCCAGCCAGCCGAAGAAGAAGCCGAGCGGGATCGAGATCACACCCGGGTTCTCCAGCGGGAACCAGGAGAAGTCCTTGTCGCTGATCATCGAGGTCGGCGCCCCCGAGACCACCGGCGAGAAGATCACCAGGAACAGCGCCACCCCGAGCCCGCCGTAGATCGCCCACGCCGCGCCCTGGGTGTTGAACTTCCGCCAGAACAGGCTGTAGAGGATCGCCGGCAGGTTCCCGGACGCGGCCAGCGCGAACGCCAGCGCGACCAGCGCGGCGACGTTCACGTTCTGCAGGAACACCGACAGCACGATCGACACCGCGCCGATCACCACCGCGGAGATCCGGGCCACCCGGACCTCGGAACCCTCGTCGGCGTCGCCCTTGCGGATGACGTTGGCGTAGATGTCGTGCGCCACCGACGACGAGGACGCGAGCGTGAGCCCGGCGACCACGGCGAGGATCGTCGCGAACGCGACCGAGGCGATGAACGCGAGGAAGATCGCGCCCCCCGTGGAGCCGGCACCGCCGCCGAGCTCTTCGGCCAGCTGTGGTGCCGCGGTGTTGCCGCTGGGGCTCGACGTCCGGATCACCGAACTGCCGACCAGCGCCGCCGCACCGAACCCGAGCGCGAGGGTGAACAGGTAGAAGACGCCGATCAGCCCGATCGCCCAGTTGACCGACCTCCGCGCCTCCTTGGCCGAGGGGACCGTGTAGAAGCGCATCAGCACGTGGGGCAGGCCGGCGGTGCCGAGCACCAGAGCCAGCCCGAGGCTGATCAGATCGAGCTTGGACTTCCAGTCGCCGGTGCCGTACCGCAGGCCGGGCTCCAGGAAGGACTGGCCCTTGCCGCTCTTGTCGGCCGCGGCCCCGAGCAGCGAGGAGATGTTGAAGTTGAACTTGGCCAGCACGAAGATCGTCATCAGCAGCGCGCCGGCCATCAGCAGCCCGGCCTTGACGATCTGCACCCAGGTCGTGCCGCGCATGCCGCCGACGATGACGTACACGATCATCAGCGCGCCGACCAGGACCACGGTGACGTTCTTCGCGGTCGAGGCGGACATGCCGAGGAACGTCTCGCCCTTGCCGATGCCCAGCAGCAGCGCGACCAGCGCGCCCGCGCCGACCATCTGCGCGATCAGGTAGAAGATCGAGACCACGATCGTGGACACGCCCGACGCGACCCGGACCGGCCGCTGCCGCATCCGGAACGCCAGCACGTCGCCCATCGTGTAGCGGCCGGAGTTGCGCATCAGCTCGGCCACCAGCAGCAGCGCGACCAGCCAGGCGACCAGGAAGCCGATGGAGTAGAGGAAGCCGTCGTAGCCGAACAGCGCGATGATCCCGGCGATGCCGAGGAACGAGGCGGCCGACATGTAGTCGCCGCCGATGGCCAGGCCGTTCTGGAAGGCCGAGAACGAGCGGCCGCCGGCGTAGAAGTCGGCGGCGGTCTTGTTCTGCCGGCTGGCCCAGAGCGTGATGTAGAGCGTGATGAGGATGAAGACCACGAACAGCCCGATGGTCAGGGTGTGCTGGCCGTCCTCGCTCAGCGCGAGCGCGGGGTCGTTCACCGGGCGCCTCCCAGCTCGTCGTGCAGCTCGGTGGACAGCGGGTCGAGCTTCGCGTTCGCGTAGCGCGAGTAGCTCCAGGCGATGACGAACGTCGAGACGAACTGCAGCAGCCCGAAGAAGAAGGCCACGTTGAGATTGCCCACGACCTTGTTGTCCATGAAGCCGCGGGCGAACGCGGACATCAGGACGTAGAGCAGATACCAGGCCAGGAACGCGATCGTCATCGGGAACACGAAGCTCCGATAGCGACGGCGCAGCTCGGCGAATCTCGGGTCGGCGTCCATCCGCGTGTACGCCTCGGTGGTGGGGGTGGTTCCGGTGCGTTGAATCTCGCTGCTTGTCATGAGGGCACCTCCTGCGTCGCCGTCGACGGCAGCTCTCCTTGGCGCGACCGTAGAAGTGCGGCCGGTCGGGTGCGGGCCCGCGCCGCGGCGGGTGCGCCGAGCGGCGTACGGCGTGCGCCGAGTGACGGCTGTCACTCCGGTCACCCTTGGAGGCGCAGCCGCTCCGGTGCGTGCAGCTGGACCATGGTCCGGCCGACGTCGGCCGGCACCCGCTTCTGCGTCGCCAGCGACACCAGCACCATCACCCCGAACGCCGTCGGCACCGTCCAGGCCGCCGGCTGGGCCAGCAGCGCCCCAGGCCAGCCGTCGAGATCCGGCCCGAGCACGGTCATCAGCACCGCCCCGAGCGAGAGCCCGCCGCCGACCAGCAGCCCGGCCCCGGCGCCGATCCCGGTCAGCCGCGTCCACCAGATCCCCAGCACCAGCAGGGGGCAGAACGTCGAGGCCGCCACCGCGAAGGCCAGACCGACCACAGTGGACAGTCCGAGCGAGCCCGCCTGCAGCGCCAGCAGCAGCGGCACCACCCCGGCCACCATCGCCGAGCGACGGAAGTCGCGCACCGAGCCGTGCCCGCCGGACCAGCGGCCGAGCACGTCGGTCGACAGCACCCCCGACACCGAGACCAGCAGCCCGCTGGAGGTGGACAGGAACGCGGCGAACGCCCCGGCCGCGACCAGCCCGCCGAGCAGCTGCCCGGGCAGGCCGCCGATCGCCGAGCCCGGCAGCACCAGCACGACCGCGTCCGCGTTGCCGTCCCGCAGCAGGTGCGGTGCGTACACCCGGCCGAGCGCGCCGTAGATCGTCGGGAACAGGTAGAAGACGCCGAGCATGCCGAGCACGACCAGCGTGGTCTTCCGGGCCGCCCGCCCGTCCGGGTTGGTGTAGAAGCGGACCAGCACGTGCGGCAGCCCCATCGTGCCCAGGAACGTCGCCAGGATCAGCGAGTACGTCGAGAACAGCGGGTGCCCGCCCGGCAGCCCGGTCAGCGGGATCACCCAGCGGGCGCCGTCCGGGACCAGGCCCGCCTGCCCGGCCGGCGAGGGCGCGCCGTCGCGGTGCAGCCAGACGATCAGCAGCACCATCGCCGGGAACGCGATCGCGGTCAGCTTCACCCAGTACTGGAAGGCCTGGACGAAGGTGATGCTGCGCATCCCGCCGACCGCGACGTTGACCGTGACCACCACGCCGACCACGACCGCGCCGACCCAGGCCGGGGCGCCGGTGACCGTGGACAGCGTGAGCCCGGCGCCCTGCAGCTGCGGCACCAGGTAGAGCCAGCCGATGAGCACCACGAAGCCGGTGGCCAGCACCCGCAGCCCGGGCGAGCGCAGCCGGGCCTCGGCGAAGTCCGGCAGCGTGTACGCGCCGGACCGGCGCAGCGGCGCCGCGACGTACAGGAGCATGGCCAGGTAGCCGGCGGTGAAGCCGACCGGATACCAGAGCATGTCGACGCCGTAGACCATGATCAGCCCGGCGACGCCGAGGAAGCTGGCCGCGGACAGGTACTCGCCGCTGATCGCGGAGGCGTTCAGCCGCGGGCTGACCGTCCGGGACGCGACGAGGAAGTCGCTGGTGTTGCGGGAGATCCGGTAGCCGAAGGCCCCGATCCCCAACGTCGCCAGCGTGATCACCACGATCGCCGGCACGGCATACGGGCTCATTCGCGGCTGACGAGTTCCGCGAAGTGCTTCTCGTTGCGTTCGGCTGCGCGGACGTAGGCCCAGGCGATGCCGAACACGACCGGGTACGCCAGCACGCCCAGCAGCAGCCAGGGCAGCGGCAGCCCGGCGAACCGGATCCGGTCCACCCCCGGCGCGAGCGCGAACAGCAACGGCTGGATCCCGAACACCGCGACGACCAGCAGCGAGAGCCGGACGGCCAGCGCCAGCTGGGTCCGGATCAGCCCCTTGACCAGGACCTCACCGACCGGGGTCTGGTCCTCGATCTCCCGCGCGGCCGCGTCCGGGCGGGGGGCCCGGGCGCCGCCGGCCAGCACCACCCGGACGCGGGGCGGCGGCCGCTCGTCCGCGGGGCCGTCGGTGCCGTCCATGTCGCCGAGACTGCCATCCTCAGACGGTTTCCGGCACCCGCTCGTGCTCCGGCAGGTCGCGGCGCGTCTTCACCGGGCCCACCAGCAGGACGGTCGCGGCGAGCAGCACGCCCGCGGTCCCGGCCCACATCGTCGCGCGCAGCCCGATCGTGGTCGCCAGCGCGCCGCCGAGGACCGCGGCCAGCGGCATCGTGCCGTAGTTGAGCACCCGCATGCTCGCGGTGGCCCGGCCCAGCAGGGCGGGCGGGCAGTAGCGCTGGCGGAAGCTGCAGTTGATCACGTTGCCGGCCACGACCCCCGCGGCGACCCCGGGGTCGCCGGCGACGAGCCAGGCCGCGCCCCAGCCGGCCGAGGTCAGCGGCATCAGCAGCGCGCAGGCCCCGGCCCCGAACTCGTACAGCACCAGCCCGACCATGCCCGAGCCCAGCCCGACCTCCCGGACCAGGAACACCACCAGGATCGCCTGGTACGAGGTGAGCGCCAGGTTGGACATGGCGCCGTAGCTCGCCAGCACCCGCAGGTAGGGGTCGCGGGCGGTGAACCGCAGCCCGGTCCGGGCGGCGGCCAGCATCGACTCCCGGCCCGGGTCCGGCGCGACCCGGTCCCGGGTCCGCATCCGCAGCAGGCAGCCGGCCGAGACGACGTAGCTGGCGGCGTCCGCGACCAGCGCGGTGACGGCGCCCCCGAGGGTGGCCAGCAGGGCGGCGACGCCCGGGCCGGCCACCCCGGCCGCGGACGCGCCCCCCTGCAGCCGGGCGTTGCCGGCCGGCAGCTGGTCCGGCGCCAGCGCCGGGGGCTGACCTGCAGGGCGCTCGCGTGCAGCGTGGTCACCGCGACCAGCGGTACGGCCACGGAGCTGGCCGAGGTGCCGAGCCGGCTCACGGTCTGGCCGGCCAGCAGCAGCCGGAAGTCGCGGGTCACGACGGGCCTCCCTTTCTCGGGAACGACTGGAGCTGGACCACGACGGTCTCGGCACCCTCGGCGGCGGGCCGGTCCCGGTAGCGGTTGATGACGTCCATCAGCTCGTCGTTGGGCTGCTCGAGCCCGGCGGCGTCGAGCCGGGCGGTGAAGTCGGAGAACGTGGCCGAGTCCTGCCAGGCCGGCGACCACTGCTCGACGTGCTCGATGAAGTCGGCGGCGCGGGCGAAGTTCTGCTCCAGGAGGCCCTGCAGATTATTCTCTGCGGTTCGCGGGTGGTCGCTGCCCGCTGAGGTCCGGCTCGTGGCCGACGAGCCGACGCGCGGCCGGCTGCTCGGCTACCGGATCGGCTCGATCGGCACCGGCATCTTCGGCGCGGTGCCCGGGCTGCTGCTGCTGATCTTCCTGACCGACACGGTCGGCGTCCCGGCGATGCGGCGGGCGGCCTGGTTCGCGTACGCGGGCTGGCCCGGGTACCCGGTGCTCACCCCGACCCTGCAGCGCGCGACGTCGGCCGGTCCGCTGGCGGCGGCCTGGGCGGTGCTGCGTCAGGTCGGCGTCGAGGGCTACCGCTCGCTCAAGCTGGCGGCCCGGTCGGCGCCGCTGACGCTGGCCGCGGGAGTGTCCACTGTGGAAGGCCTGCGGGTGCGGGGCGTCCCGGACACCACACTTCTCGCGGTCGCCGGGTCACCCGGGGCTGCGATCCGGTGGCCGCGGCCCGGGCGGCCGGCCCGGCCGCCGCCGTCGATCTGTCCGGAGTGGACCTGTCCACAGTGGACGAGGGCGGACTGGTCCGGCTGCTCACCGAGACCGGCCTCACCCTCGACACGGTGGCCCCCGTCAACGCCACCCTCGACGCCTTCCCGGTCCCCGCCCGCGAACACCACCTCGCCGTCTTCCTCTCCACCCTGCTCGCTCCTCCCGCCGGCTGACGTGCGGGAAGGGCCGATCCGAAGTGCTGCCGGTCCGGCCCCAGACCATCAGGAGCGGGCCCAGTCGGCTTTGGTGGCTCGGATGAGGCGGTCCTTGAGCTCGCGGGTGTGGCGGCGGGAGACGGGCAGCTCGCGGTCGCCGGTGAGCACGACGTACCCGGATCCGGTCAGCCGCAGCTCCCGGACGTCGCGCAGCGAGACCAGGTACGAGCGGTGGATGCGGACGAAGCCGGCGTCGGCCCAGCGCTCGGCCAGCACCGAGAGCGGCACCCGGATCAGGTGCGAGGCCCCGTCGGTGTGCAGCCGGGCGTAGTCGCCCTGCGCCTCGACCCAGCGCACCTCGGCCCGCGGCAGCATCGTGGTGCGCCCGGCCAGCTCGACCGGGATCACCTCCTCGTACTCGGCCCGGTCCAGGTCCGGCCCGGCCGAGCGGGCGGCGACGACCCGGCGCAGCGACTCGGCCAGCCGCTCCGGCCGCAACGGCTTGAGCAGGTAGTCGACCGCGCCGAGGTCGAACGCGTCCACGGCCCGGTCGTCGTGCGCGGTGACGAACACGATCGACGGCGCCGCAGGATGCCGGTGCAGCGCCCGGGCCAGCTCCAGCCCGTCCATGCCCGGCATCCGGATGTCGAGGAAGACGGCGTCGACGTCGCGCAGCAGGCGCAGCGCGCTGCCGGCGTCGCCGGCCCGGACCACGGAGTCGACCCGCGGGTCGGCGTCCAGCAGGTAGCCGAGCTCGTCCAGCGCCGGCGGCTCGTCGTCCACCGCGAGCACCCGCAACCGGCGCCGGGGCCCGCTCATCGCCTGCGCTCCGCGCGCTGTGCGCCGAGCCCGGTCCGCGCGCGCCGCGCGCCGCGCCCGCTCATGACGCCCGCACGTCGGCGTGGAACTTCGGGATCCGCATGCTCACCTTCGTCCCCGCGCCGGGCGCGGTCTCCACCACCAGGCCGAACTCGTCCCCGAAGACCGACCGCAGCCGGTCGTCGATGTTGCCGAGGCCGACGTGCCCGCCCTCGTCGGCCTGCCGCTGCAGCACCTCGGGGTCCATCCCGACGCCGTCGTCCTCGACGCTGATGAGGCAGGCGGTCCCGGCGTCCTCGGCCACGATCGAGACGGTGCCGACACCGGTCTTCGCGGCCAGCCCGTGCCGGACGGCGTTCTCCACCAGCGGTTGCACGCCGAGGAACGGCACCGCCACCGGCAGCACCTCCGGCGCGATCTGCAGCCGAACCTGCAGCCGGTCGCCGAAGCGGGCCCGCTCCAGGGTCAGGTACCGGTCGATCGAGCGCAGCTCCTCGGCCAGCGTGGTGAACTCGCCGTGCGAGCGGAACGAGTAGCGGGTGAAGTCGGCGAACTCCAGCAGCAGCTCCCGCGCCCGCTCCGGGTCCGTACGGACGAAGGACGCGATCGTGGTCAGCGCGTTGTAGACGAAGTGCGGGCTGATCTGGGCCCGCAGCGCGCGGACCTCGGCCCGCACCAGCCGGGCCCGGGACCGGTCCAGCTCGGCCAGCTCCAGCTGCGTCGACACCCAGCGGGCGGTCTCCAGCGCGGCCTGCACCAGCCCCGGTCCGGGCTCGGTCGAGGTGATCGCGGCCAGCGTCCCGACGACCCGGTCGTCGACCGCGATCGGCACCACGACCGCGCCCCGGGCCAGGCACATCGGGTCGTTGCAGAGCAGCTCCTCCGGCCGCACCACGACCGGCCGCCCGTTTGCCAGCGGGCCTTCGGACGCCGCGGTCCAGATCCGGTCGGCGTGGTGGTCGCCCGGGCCCTCCCAGACCAGCGCGCGCTCGGTGTCGGAGATCGCGACGGCCGGGGTGCCGAGCAGCGAGCGCAGGTGCCGGGCCGACTTGCCGGCCGAGGTCGCGTTCAGCCCGAGCCGCAGCGGCGGGGCCGCCAGCGAGGCGGTGTGCAGCGTCTCGAACGTGACCCGCTCCGCGGACGTGGCGAACCGCCGCCGCGACCGGACCCGGCCCACCGCCCACACGGTCAGCACGACCACCAGCAGCAGCCCGAGGCCGAGCCACGCCGTACGCACACCCGCATGGTCGCCGTCGTCGCCCTTTCGGGCAATGGACCGGCAATACTCGACACCTACACGTGACCGCCCTGACCGACCAGCCGGACGACCTCGTCCGCGCAGCCCCAGGACAGGGTGACGCCGGCGCCGCCGTGGCCGTAGCAGTGCACGACGTCGCCCTCGCGCTCGAGCCGTACGGCCGGGCGGGCCGGGCGGACCCCGACCGCGTGGCCGAGCACAGGCGCGTCGCGCAGCTCCGGGACGACCTCCCGGCAGCGGGCCAGGATCTTCCCGGCCACGGCCGGGTCGGGTCCGGTGCTCTCGTCGCCCTCGTCCGCGGTGCCGCCGCAGACGACGTCGGTGCCGCGCGGCACCACGTACACCATCCCGTCGGGGTGGTCCTCGTCGATCGTCCAGCCGGCCAGCCCGGGGTCCGCCACCCGCACCACCTGACCCCGTACGCCGGTCAGCGCCGGGTCGCCGGCCAGCTCGCGCGCGCCCAGGCCGGTCGCGTTGACCACCGCGTCGGCCGGGACAGCGGCCAGGTCGGTGACCGTGGTGACCCGGAAGCTCACCCCGGCGGCGGCCAGCTCGTCCAGCAACCAGGGCAGGTAGGCCGGCATCCGCACGACCGGCGCGGCGAACTCGTACCCGTCGGCGTAGCCGGGCGGCAGGTCGGTGACCCGGCCCAGCCGCGGCACCGCGGCCATCCACCACGGGTCCGGCTGCGGCTGGCGGAACAGCTCCCGGCCGCGCAGCAGCGCGACGCCGGTCTCCGGCCGTACGGACAGGATCGAGAGCATGTCGTAGGTCGCGCCGGCCCACCGGGTCACCGCGTCCTCGGGAAAGGCCCGGTACGGGTACCAGACCGCGGCCGCGACGGCGGAGGTCGTGTCCTGGATCGCGTCCCGGCTCCAGACCTCGACCGTGTGACCTGCGCGCACCAGCCGGTGCGCGCAGGTCAGCCCGATCACGCCCGCCCCCACCACCACGACCCGCACCCCGCCGATCCTGCCGCACCCGTGCGCCGCGGCCGAGGTCCTCGGCGAGACCGCGGTCACCGCCACCACGAACTCCCGGAACTCGTCCTCCGCGCTCGGATCCACGTCCAGCCCCTCCGCCGTCCTGTGCACCGTGACACGCCCGCACCGGCGGCAGAGGTTGAGCCCTCAGAGCGCGGGACCCGGGAAGTGCGGCAGGTCGGTCACGTCGACGGTCTGCAGACCGTCGACCTCGACCGGGCCGCCACCCTCGACGATCAGCCCCCCGGTCGCGGTGGTCGTCCGGCTGCCGGCGTGGACCCGATGGGTGCCGGTGAACACGACCGCGGTCGCGTTGCCGGCGACCCGCATCCGGATCACCAGCGCGGTGTCGTCCAGCTTCCCCGACCCGAGCAGCCCGTCGAAGGGGAAGAACGGGCCCGGGGTGGCGGACTCGGCCGCGCCCCAGACGTAGCGGGCCCCCGACGGCAGGGCGGTGGTCGCGACCACGACCGTGTGGCCGGAGGCGGTGCGTCCGCTCCAGAGCACCCGCGGGTCGGACTGGTCGACCGGCACCAGGTGCCACTGCTGCTGGATCAGCTCCACCGCGATCGGCCAGTCCCCGTCACCCGGAGCGCGCTCCAGCGACGTGGCCAGCTCCTCGTGGCTCGGCCGCCGCGGCTGCGTCGTCCGGGTGCCCACGTTCAGGCTGTAGATCTCCCGGCCGTCCTTGCTCACCGCCACCCGGATCTCCCTGTTCTGCACCGGCGGCGGGAACACCGCGAACCCGTCGGCCCGCATCGGCACCGGCGCTGAGCCGCCGACCAGCGTCCCGTCCGCCCGGACGTCGGCGGTCCAGGTCGCCGTGGCGGTGCTGCCGGCCGGCGCCATGACGACGACGTACGTCACGCCGCAGGCGGTGATCTGGTTGATGAACGCGGTCCCTCCGTTGGGCAGGGCCCGGCCGCCGGAACCCTCGTACACCGACGCGTTGTGGTCGACCTTGAGGCGGTTCACGTCGGTGCCGACGACGGCCACATCCCAGCCGACCTTGCCGTCGGGCCGGGTCGCCCCGACGTCGCCGACGATCAGGCCGTCCTCGGTCCGCTGCACCATCCGTACGTGGGCGGTGGCCGGGTCCAGGCGGCCGCCGGGCACCGCGGTCCGAACCAGCAGGTCGTTCCAGCCGGCCCGCAGGACCGCGGTCACGATCGGCAGGTCGTGGCCGAGGGACCCGGCCACCGGGCCCGGCGCACGCAGTCCGGCCACCGGCTTGATCGACGCGTACGGCGGGACGCACGGTGCTGCCCCCGGACGCGCGCTCGGCGTCGGCGCTGTCGCCGCCGGGGCCGGGGCCCGGTCGGGGCGGGCCGCGACCACGACCGGCACGGCGACCAGCACGACGGCCGCCGCGGCCGCGACAGCCCCGGCGGTGGTCCGGCGGCGGCTGCGGCGGCGGACGGCGGTGTAGAGGCCGGGCACGCTGGGCGCATCGTCGGCGCGGTCGGTCAGCAGGTCGCGGAGCGCGTTCTCGGCTCGGGTCAGGTCGTCGGTCACCGTGCGCCTCCTTCGGTCGCGTTGGCCGGATCGAGGAGGGCCTGCAGGCGGCGGAGCCCGCGGGAGGCCTGGCTCTTCACGCTGCCGACCGAGCAGCCGAGGATCTCCGCGGTCGCGATCTCGGAGAAGTCCTCCCAGTAGCGCAGGATCAGGATCGCCTTCGTCCGCGGCGGCATCTGCTGCAGCGGCCGCCAGAGCCGGTCCCGCTCGTCGACCGCGGCCGGCTCGTCCCGCCCGGGCCGCTCGGGCAGCTCGCCGGCCAACACCTCGCGGCTGCTCGGCTTGCGCCACCACCGCCGCTGCTCGTTGAGCAGGATCGTCCGGACGTACGCCTCGGGGCTGCCGGCGGTGCGGACCCGCGCCCAGTGCCGGTACGCGCGGGTCAGCGCGCTCTGCACCAGGTCCTCGGCCAGCCCGCGGTCGCCGGTCAGCAGGTACGCCGTACGCAACAGCGCCGGTGACCGCGTCGCGACGAACTCGCGGAAGTCCTCGTCGTTCTCCCGGCCCATCCGCCCTCCCTCGTCACCCGCTCATCACCCGGAAGAGGACATGGAGGTTGAGTCAGACCTTCGTCAGGGTGCGGACGTCCCGGACCGGCACCGGCTTCCCGGCGGCGTCGGTGACCCGGACGCCCGCGGCGGACGACCCGCTCGGGGCCAGCACGCCGGCGGTCACCGTGCTCGTCGTGCCGCCCGCGGTGACCGTCTTGGTCCCCGGCACGATCACCACCAGCGGTCCGCCCGGAACCTGCCAGGTCAGCGCGGTTCCCGGCAACGCGCCGGCGGCCAGGTAGCCGCCGAAGGACTCGTCGGCCCCGCGGCCGGGGGGCGAGGCGCCGCCCCAGACGTACTGGGCGCCGCTGGGCAGCGTGGTGGCGAAGGCCGCGAGGGTCCGGCCGTCGCCGAGCCGGGCGCTCCAGAGCACCCGGATGCCGGTCTGTGTGAACGGCACCGCGTCGGGCTGACTGTCGGAGAGCGTGGTGACCTCGGCACGGACGCCGTCGCCGGGCGCGGCGGCCACGGCCCGGAGCCGATCGGCGGTCGAGAGGAGGGCCGGGATGGGCGGCCCGTCGACCGCGTGCGTGTACGACGTCCCGCCCGCGTCCTGCACCCGGACGATCGTCCGCGGCAGCGCCGGCCGGGCGAAGACCGCCGTCCCGTCGGCCCGCAGCGGGACCGGGACGGTGTGCCGGACCGGGTGGCCGTCGGCGTCGACCGCCGTGTCGTGGCTGAGCTGCGCGGCCGACCCGGGCGGCGCCACCACCGCGATCAGGTTCACCGACCGGCCGCAGACCTGCAGGAGCTGCCCGACGAAGAACTCACGGCCCGACGCGAACGGCTCGCCGGCCAGGACCGCTCCCCCGCTGGTGAAGCCGCCCGGGCCGAGGTGGTCGCGGTCCGGACCGCCCACCACCGTCTCGAGCTCCGTCGTCCCGGCGGTGCCGGTGGCCACGGCGACGATCAGACCACCGTCGGCCCGCTCGACGGAGTGCACCCGTACCGTGCCCGGGTCGAGGCCGTGGTCCCCACCCGAGTCGGGCGAGCTGAGCGCGGACCAGGCGGCCCGGCCGGCGGCCGCGACCGTCTTGGCGTCGCCGCCGAGGGAACCCCGCACGTCGTGCTGCGCGGGCAGGCCGCGCACCGCCGTCGGCGTCGTGGCGCAACCCTGGACGTCGGCGCTCGACGGCGTCGCCGTCGGGGCCGCGCCGATCCGCCCGTCCAGCAGCACGGCCGGCACGCCGACCGCGGCCACCGTGACCGCCACCGTGCCGCCGACGAGGGCCTGCTGCCGGCGACGGTGCCGGCGGCGGACCGCGGCGTAGACGCCGGTCGGGGGGACGACCCCTCCGGCGCGGTCGGCGAAGACGTCCCGGAGGATCGACTCGGGATCGCGGCTCATCGGTGTCCCCCTTCCGTCCGGGCGGCAGCCGCCCGGTCCGGGTCGATGGCGTCCTGGAGCTTGCGCAGACCGCGCGACGCCTGGCTCTTCACGGTGCCGACCGAGCAGCCGAGGACCGACGCGGTGTCGGCCTCGGAGTAGTCCTCCCAGTAGCGCAGGACCAGCACGGCCCGGGTCCGCGGCGGCAGCGTGAGCACCGCGCGCCAGACCGCGTCCCGCTCGGCCACCGCGCCGGACTCGTCCGGGCCGGGCCGGTCCGGCACCCCGCCGACGACCTCGCGGCCGGGGTTGCGGCGCCACCAGGACCGCCGCTCGTTGACCATGATCTTCCGGACGTACGCCTCGGGGTTGCCGGCGGCGGTGACCCGGGCCCAGTGCCGGTACGCCTTGGCCAGCGCGCTCTGCAGCAGGTCCTCGGCCAGCCCGCGGTCGCCGAGGAGCAGGTACGCGGTCCGCAGCAACGCCGGGGACCGCGACGCCACGAACTCGCGGAAGTCCTCGTCGTCGCTCATACCCGACAACACTCCGGGCGCGGCGGCGAGGTTGCGCGGCTACTTCAGCAGCTTCGACATCCGCCGGTCGGCCAGCTGCTGGCCGTTGGTCTGGCAGGTCGGGCAGTACTGCATGGACCGGGACGCGAACGACACCTCGCGCACGGTGTCCCCGCAGACCGGGCAGGGCAGGCCCGGCCGGGCGTGCACCCGCAGGCCGGACCGCTTCTCCGCCTTCAGCGTCGCCGCCTGCTGCCCGATCGAACGGTCCACGGCATCGCGCAGCGTCGTGATCATCGCCGAGTGCACCCGGGACAGCTCGGCCTCGGTCAGCTTCCCGGCCGGCTTGAACGGCGACAGCTTGGCCACGTGCAGGATCTCGTCCGAGTACGCGTTGCCGACGCCGGAGATCATCGTCTGGTCGGTGAGCGCGCCCTTGAGCTGGCCGCCGTGCTGGGTCAGCAGCTCCCCCAGCCGCTCGGCGGTCAGCGCCGGGTCGAGCGCGTCCGGGCCGAGCCGGGCGATGCCGGGCACGTCGGTGGGCGCGCGGACCAGGTAGAGCGCGAGCCGCTTCTGGGTGCCCTGCTCGGTCAGGTCGAAGCCGCTGCCGTCGTCCATGTGCAGGCGGGCCGCGATCGGGCCGCGGCCGGGCTTGGGCGGGGCCGGCGGCAGCTTGTCCCGCCAGTGCAGCCAGCCGGCCCGGGACAGGTGCGTGATCAGGTGCAGCGCGTCCGGGGCGCCCGGGGCCGAGCCGCCGATCTCGACGTCGAGAAACTTCCCGTACCGCCCGGCGCCGCTGACCTCCATCCCCGCGATCGCGGTCGGCGGCGGGTCGAACGTCTTCAACGCGCTGAACGCCACCAGATCCAGCCGAGCGACGACATGGCCGACCGCGCGCTCCCGCAGGAACGCCGCGAGCGCCTCCACCTCCGGCAACTCAGGCACGCCCCCAGTATGCGCCCATCGGGCAAGAACGGTCACCGAGGGTCAACGAGATGGGGCGGGCTGGAGTGCTCATCGGTGCGGACGCAGGGAACACGGGGTGTGAACAGGGGTGATATCCGGTCCCGTGTGGACAGTTCGGCGTCTGGGGTGGTTACGGAAAGTGTTCGAAGTTGTGCGTTGGGCTTCTCGCCTCGGCCGCCGGATCGTGGTCTTCTCAAGGTGAGTGAACGTGGTCGGGGCTGCCCCCGTGGTCCTGATCCGGACGGTCCCGGTGTCGTCAGGCGGTTAACCCCGTGGTCGCCTGACGGCCCGGGACCGTTTATCGCTCACCACAGGTCGCCGGTGTGCGCGGCGCTCCAGAACCTCAGCTCGTACCGGACGACGCGGTCGAAGGCCGAGCGCATCGCCGGCGAGGGCCCGCCCGGCGCGACCACGTCCAGCAGCCCGGCCAGCTCCGCGACCCACCCCGCGAACGCCGCCGAGGACCAGTTGTCCACGAACGGCCAGTAGTCCGTCTCCCGGACGGCCCCGCCCCGCACCGTCGACCAGGCGTCGAAGTACGCCTTCTCCGCGCCGTACAGGACGGCGAGCGCGACCGCGTAGCCGTCCTGCAGCGAGGACCGCAGGAACGCGGTGTAACCGAGCGTGGTCGGCCCGGGGTCGACGGCGAGGTCGAGCCCGCGCGCGGCCGCCTCCCGCCGGAACAGGTCCAGCTCGGCCTGCAGTGCGCCGAACCCGGCCGCCAGCGTGTCGGCCGCGTGCTCGTCCGGGGCCAGCGTGACCAGTCCGGACAGGAAGCGCCGGAAGCCGACCACGAAGTAGTGGTCCGCGACGAGCCAGCGGTCGAACACGGCCCGGCGCAGGCTCCCGTTGCCGGCCTGTGTGATGAACGGATGCGTCGCCAACCGGGCCCAGGACGTACTGCACCCGGCCAGCAGCTCGGCGGCCACGGTCCCCTGGCTCACGGGACGTCCCAGAAGGCGAGCTCGTGGGCGAGGGCCGCGTCGAAGGCCGCGGTCGCGGTCGGCTCGTCGACCAGATCCTCCGCGTACGCCTCGTCCAGCAGCTGCCCGCACCGCGCGGCCAGCGCGGCGAACCCGGGGTCGGCGTAGGTGGCGACCCAGCGCGCGTACCGCGGCTCCGGCGGCGGCGGCAGCATGCCGCCGAGCGTGGAGTAGCCCCACATGCACGGCAGCAACGCCGCCAGCCCCCGCCCGTAGTCGTTGGCCGCCGCCAGCAGGAACTCGGTGTACGCCGAGGTCGCCGGCCCCTTCACCGCCCCGAACAGGTCGGCGTCGAACTCCGCCGCCAGCGACCGGTGCAGCGTCAGCTCGTCGTGCCAGGTCGAGTGGGCGAGGTCGACCAGGTCGCCGAGGTGCCCGTCCGGCGCCTGCCCGGCCAGCCGGGCGAACACCCGGACGTAGTCGAGCAGGAACAGGTAGTCCTGTTCCAGCCAGGACCGGAACACGGCCGGGTCGAGGTCGCCGCGGGCGATGCCGGCCACCGTCGGGTGGGCCAGCTGGGCCCGGACGGACGGCAGGCCGCGCTCGGTCAGCCGCTGAGCCAGGGACGCCACGTCGTCATCGTGCCCGGGCAGCACCGGTCGGACACACTCAGACGGCCTCCGACAGGGTGACGAGGAACCGGCCCTCGGCGTCGGTCCACGCCTCCCGGACGGCGAGCCCGGCCACGGCCAGCTCGGCCCGGATCCCGTCCGGCCGGAACTTCGCCGACACCTCCGTCCGCATCTCCTCGCCGGCCGCGAACGGCACCAGCAGGTCCAGCGCGCCGATCTTCACATCCTGCTCGACCGTCGAGCGCAGCCGCATCTCGATCCACTCCGCCGCCGGGTTCCAGCGCGCGACGTGCTCGAACGCGTCGAGGTCGAAGTCGGCCCGCAGCTCCCGGTTCACCACCTGCAGCACGTTCTTGTTGAACCGCCCGGTCACCCCGTCCCGGTCGTCGTACGCGGGGACGAGGACGGCCGGATCCTTGACCAGGTCGGTGCCGAGCAGCAGCCAGTCGCCGGCGTCGGTGGACCCGCGCAGCGCGGTGAGGAACGCCGCCCGCGGGCCCGGCTCCAGGTTGCCGATCGTGCCGCCGAGGAACGCGGTCAGCCGCCGCTCCCCGGTGGGCAGCACCCCGAGCTGGTGCTCGAAGTCGGCCAGCAGCGCGTGCACCCGCAGCCCCGGGTAGTCCCGGACCAGCACCCGGCCGCTCTCCAGCAGCGCCGACGGGCTCACGTCCATCGGCACGTACGTCCCGAGCGTGCCGATCTCCCGCAGCGCCTCGATCAGCAGCCGAGTCTTCTCCCCCGAGCCGGAGCCGAGCTCCACCAGCGTCGAGGCCTTGGTCGTCGCGGCCACCTCGGCCGCGTGCGCGCCGAGGATCTCCCGCTCCGCCCGGGTCGGGTAGTACTCCGGCAGCCGGGTGATCTGCTCGAACAGCACGCTGCCGCGCTCGTCGTAGAACCACTTCGGCGGCAGCGTCTTCGGCGTCGAGGTCAGCCCGCGGGTGACGTCGGCCCGCAGCGCGTCCTCCAGGAAGTCGGGCGGCAGATGCGACTGCAGCGTGAGGCGTTCGGTCAGCGGATCCACGGTGCCTCCGGGGGTACGTCCAACGGGAGCGGCGTGGTGTCCACGCCGTCCGGGGTTGCGACCAGCAGCGAGCGGTCGGGCACGTCCACCCAGCCGGGCTCGTCGTCGTACGGTTCCGAGGCGACCACCACGCCGTCCGCGTCCGCCCGCCAGCACAGCGAGTCGCCCCAGGTGGTGGCCGCGATGCTGCGGCCGTCGGTGAGCAGCAGGTTCAGCCGGCCGCCCGCGGTCGAGGCGGCCAGCCGGACGGTGTTGCCGAGCGCCTCCGGCATCCGCTCGCCGTCGCTGAGCCGCTGGTGCACGACCAGCCAGAGCAGCGCCGAGTCCGACACCGCCTCCATCGCCATCAGCTCGACCGGGTCGAGGTCCACGGTCAGCTGCGCGATCGAGGTCGGCCAGCCGGTGACCGCGCCGTTGTGGCTGAACAGGTAGCGCCCGCTGGAGAACGGCGCGACCGCGGCCTCGCCCTGGGCCATCCCCGGGGTGGCCGAGCGGACCGCGGCCAGCACCGAGCCGGACCGCACCACCCGGGCCAGGTCCAGGAACGACCGGTCCGTCCACATCGGACTGTCGCGGCGGTAGCGGGCCGGGACCGGGTCGCCCTCCGCGTACCACCCCACCCCGAAGCCGTCGGCGTTGACGACGCCGTGGGCCTGGTTGCGGGGCTCCCAGGACTGCCGCAGCAGCGAGTGCGGTGGGTCGCTGACCAGGTCGCGCAGCGCCTTCGGGCGGCCCAGATAGGCGAGATGCCTACACATCGGCGTCCCGGGCGCAGCGGAAGCCGGTGAAGATCTGCCGGCGGACCGGCAGGTCCCAGTTGCGGAACGTGGACCGGCAGGCGGCCCGGTCGGTCGCCCAGGAGCCGCCGCGCAGCATCCGGTAGCCGTCGCCGAAGAACACCTCCGAGTACTCCCGGTACGGGAACGGCTCGAAGCCCGGGTAGCCGCGGAAGTCGCTGCCGCACCACTCCCAGACGTCGCCGACGAGCTGGTGCACGCCCAGCGCCGACGCCCCGGCCGGGTACGCCCCGAGCTCGGCCGGGCCGAGGTGGGTGCCGTCGAGGTTGGCCCGCTCCGGGGTCGGGTCCTCGTCGCCCCAGGGGTAGCGCCGGGACCGGCCGCCGACCGGGTCCCAGCGGGCGGCCTTCTCCCACTCGGCCTCGGTCGGCAGCCGGGCGCCGGACCAGCGTGCGTACGCGTCGGCCTCGAACCAGGTGACGTGCTGGACCGGCTCGTTGTCCGGCAGCGCCTCCTCGTGCCCGAAGCGGCGCCGCGACCAGCCGTCGCCGTCCCGGCTCCAGTTGGCCGGGGCGACCAGGGCGGCGGCCCGGACGTGGGCGAAGCCCTCGGCCGTCCACCAGCGCGGGTCGTCGTACCCGCCGGCCTCGACGAACGCCGCGTACGCCGCGTTGGACACGGGGAACGTGTCGATCCGGAACGCGGGCACGTCGACCCGGTGGGCCGGCCGCTCGTTGTCCAGGGCCCAGGCCTCGATGCTGGTGCCCATCTCGAACGGCCCGGCCGGCACCAGCACGTCCGCCGGCAGCCGAGCCGGGTCCACAGTGGACGATGGCGGCGGCGGCGCGTCCAGCACGGCCGCGCCGGCCCGCAGCTGGTGAGTGGCCAGCATCGTCTCCACGTGCTGCTGCTCGTGCTGCACGACCATGCCGAACACGAAGCCGCTGTCGGTGAGCCGGCGGCCCTCCAGCGGCACCTCGCCCAGCACGTCGAGCACCTTCTGCCGGACCTCCCGCGTGTACGCCAGCGACTGGCGCGGGTCCAGCAACGGCAGTGCCGGGCGGTCCTTGCGCGGGTGCTTGAACGCGTCGTACATCTCGTCGATGTCGGCCCGGACGGCCTCCCGGCCGCCGGCGTCCCGGACGAGCCAGAGCTCCTCCTGGTTGCCGATGTGGGCGAAGTCCCAGACCAGCGGCGACATGATCGGCGAGTGCTGGGCGGTCAGCTCGGCCTCGTCCAGCACGTCGACGGTCAGCGACTCGGACCGGCGCCGGGCCCGGGTCAGGTCGTCGGCGATGCGCTGCCGAAGGTCGGTCATGCGCCCTCCTCGGGTGCGATCGGGCGGTCGTCGGCGGGGCATCGGGACCGAGCGGGGTACCGCTCGCCGAACCCCTCGACCTCTCGGGCGAGCTCCGCCGCGCCGGCGCGGGTCAACGCCCCGGCGGCCGTCTCGATGAAGCACAGGGCGGCCCGGCGCAGGCTCGGGTCCGTCATCGCGTCCCGCGCCGCCACGGTCAGCGCGGTCGCCTCTCCGCCGGCTCTTCCGGACGTCGCGGCGAGCGCGTCGAGCGCGTCGGTCGCGGCCGCCGTCGCCGTCGCGCGGGCGACCGGGTCGTCCAGCAGGGCGGCGACCAGCGCTGCGACCACCCGCCACCCGTCCCCGGGCTGCGCGTCGATCGCCCGCAGCTCCAGGTGCCCCTGGCCCCGGACGGGCGGGAACAGCGTGGTCAGGTGGTAATCCAGGTCGGCCCCGGTCGGCGCGGGCAGTTGCGGCGCCGCCCCGCGCAGCCACCCCCGGAACGTCACCCCGTCCGGCGCGGTCCACGACCCGCCCTCGCGGCGGACCGCGAGCAGCTCCGCGTCCAGCGCCCACCGCGCGTACGCCGCGCGGGGGTCCGGGCCGGTCGGCGCGGCGGTCCGGGTCGGGTCGATCGCCGACCAGATCGCCGTCCTGGTGCAACGCCAGCCGGCGGACGGCGAGTTCGCGAACAGCCCGGTGAGCACCGGCAGCCAGGCGTGCAGCGCGTGCCAGCGCTCGGCCACCTCGGCGTCGTCGGTGCCCGCGTCCAGGCAGACCTGCACGGACGCGGTCGAGCACATCATCGCCCGGCCCTCGGGGCCGCGGGCGGCGAAGTGCCGCTCCATCGCGAGATAGCGCGGCAAGGTCGTACACAGGACCGGCGGGCGGGAATCGAGGCCCAGGCCGGTGAGGGTCAGCCCGGCGGTGGCGAGACGGTCGCGGAGCCGGGCCAGGTCGGCGGCGGTGCCGTCGAGACACTGGGTGAGCGGGGCGGGCGGCGAGCTGAGCTCCAGCTGCCCGCCGGGCTCGGTGGTGAGCGAGCCCGCCAGCGGCGGGTCGAATCTCGCGGAGAGCGCTTCGGTGAGGCGCGGGGGGTGGACGGGATCGTCCGGCCGGACGGCGTCGTGGACGAGCCACTCGAGCTCGACGCCGACGCGGGTCGGGGGTCCGGTCTTGAAGACGGTGCCGCCGACGTAGAGCTCGGCGGTCTCCTCGGTGATCGGAGCACGGAGCTCCGCGGTCAGCACGTCGATCACGGTCGGCAACCCTCCGCACTCGCTCCGATGCGACCCGGCCACGGTACGCCCGGCCTATGACCGTTACCCGTCTCGCGCCGGACCATTCCCTGATCTGTAAGAAGCGGATCCATGCCTCGGACGGTAGGCCGGGGGTCCGACAGGAACGGCCTCCGTGCCGGTCACGGTGCCGATCCCGTGCAGGACGTGCGCGAGCACCTCGACCCCGCGCACCACCCGCGGACCCGGCCGGTTGACGTACGCCGGCCCGTCCACGACCCAGACCCGGCCGTCCCGGACCGCCGGCAACGACGCCCAGCCCGGCCGGGCGGTGAGCACGTCCAGCTCGGCCAGCGTGCGCTCCGGCGGGAACCCGCAGGGCGCCAGCACCAGCACCTCCGGCCCGGCCGCGACGACCCGGTCCCACCCGACCGGGTCGGTGTGGGCGCCCGCGGTGCCGAGCACCTCCGTACCGCCGGCGGCCGCGACCTGCTCCGGCACCCAGTGCCCGACCGGCCAGATCGGGTCCAGCCACTCGAGCACGACCACCCGCGGGCGCGGTCGCCCGCTCACCGCGGCGGCGACCGCGGCCAGCCGGCGCTCGGCGTCCACCCGGGCCGCGGCCGCCTCGGTCCGCCGGCCGGTGAGCGCGCCCAGGGTGGCCAGCGTGCCGAGCACCTCGCCCAGCGTCCGCGGCTCCAGCGACACCAGCCGGGCAGCACCGTCGGCGACCCGGACGGCGTCCGCGACCTGGGCGTACGAGACCGCGCAGGCGTCGCAGAGCTCCTGGGTCAGGATCAGGTCGGCGTCCAGGGCGGCCAGCGCGGCCGGGTCCAGCGCGTAGAGGGACGAGCCGACGTGCGCGCCGCCGACGGCGGCGCTGATCTCCCGGCTGGACAGGCCGTCCGGCAGCGAGGTCCGCGTCACCACCGGGATGTGCTCGAGCGCGCCCGGCGGCCAGTCGCACTCGTGCGTACGGCCGACCAGGTCGCCGGCCAGGCCGAGCGTGACGACCAGGTCGGTGGCCGCCGGGAGCAGCGAGACGATCCGCACCCGGTCAGGACAGCACGCGCACCGGGTTCCCGCCCAGCCAGGCGGCCACGTCCTCGACCGCGTCGGCGAAGAAGGTCCGGTACGTGTCGGTGCTGACGTAGCCGAGGTGCGGCGAGAGCACCGTGCGCGGGGCCGAGCGCAGCGGGTGGCCGGCCGGCAGCGGCTCCACGTCGTACACGTCCAGGCCGGCGCCGGCCAGGCCGCCGGACCGCAGCGCGTCGACCAGCGCGGACTCGTCCACGATCGGCCCGCGCGAGGTGTTCACCAGGTAGCCGTCCGGGCCGATCAGGGCCAGCTCGCGGGCGCCGAGCAGACCGTGGGTGCGGTCCGAGAGCTTGAGGTGGATGGTCACCACGTCGGCCCGGCTGAGCAGGTCGTCCAGCGCGACCGGCTCGACCCCGAGCTCGCGGGCGTGCTTCGGGTCGAGGTTGGCACTCCAGCCCAGCACCCTCATCCCGAACGCCCGGCCGTAGCCGGCCACCCGGCTGCCGAGCCGGCCGAGCCCGAGCACGCCCAGGGTCCGGCCGGACAGCTCCGGCCCGATCGTGGTCTGCCAGCCGCCGGCCCGCACCGCCGCGTCCTCGTACGCGAGGTGCCGGGTCACCGCGAGCACCAGCGCCCAGGTCAGCTCGGCCGGCGCGTCCTGCCGGCTGCGGGTGCCGCAGACGGTGACCCCGCGCTCGCGGGCGGCGGCCAGGTCGATCGAGGCGTTCGCCATCCCGGTGGTGACCAGCAGCCGCAGCTCGGGCAGCCGCGCCAGCAGGTCGGCGTCGAACGCGGTCCGCTCCCGCATCGCGACCACGACCTCGCTGCCGGCCAGCGCCTCGACCAGCGCGGCGCCGACCAGGTGCTCCCGCCGGGCGACCACCTCCGCGTCCAGCTGACCCCACGGCCCCGCGGCCAACGCGACCCCCTGGTAGTCGTCCAGCACCGTCACCTTCACGAGCGGAGAACCTACTGGGCCGGGGGGTGCTCGATGCGCCACTTCTCCAGCAGGCCGCCGAGTTCCGCCTGGATGAAGACGAAGAAGTCCCGCATCCGCTCGACCCGGACGCCGCCGGGGCTGCCTGGACCGAGCGCCTTCACCCCGTCGTCGGAGGCGGCGGCGATCTGGCTCATGAAGCCGTCCCGGAGCGAGGCCGACTCGTACCAGGGATCGGCGGGGAGCCGGTAGCGATCACGCCGGGAGTTGGGGGTCGGGACGCGCTGCAGCATCCCGATGTGGATCAGGTAGCGCACCGCGCCGGAGATGGCCGCCGCGCTCACACCGAGCCGCTCGGACAGGTCGGCCGCGGTCAGCGCCTCCTCGTCGGCGGCCATCAGCGTCACCAGCACCCGGGACGGCATCCGCGGGAAGCCCCAGTCGGTGAAGATCAACGCCATGTGTTCGACGGCGGCCTTGACCTGCTCGGCGTCGCGTTCGGTCACCCGATCAGTCTTTCGTCTCTATAGAACATTCACAACCTTATGAAACAAGCGTAGCGTCTGACCGCGTGACCGATCCGATCTCCGTGTCCGGCCTCTCCAAGCGGTACGGGCACACGCAGGCGCTCGACGGGCTCGACCTGACCGTCCGTACGGGTGAGGTGCACGGCTTCCTCGGACCCAACGGGGCCGGGAAGTCCACCACGATCCGGGTTCTGCTGGGCCTGGCCCGGGCCGACCGCGGGACGGTGGCGCTGCTCGGCGGCGACCCCTGGAAGGACGCCGTCGCCCTGCACCAGCGGCTCGCGTACGTCCCCGGCGACGTCGTGCTCTGGCCGACGCTGACCGGCGGCGAGACCATCGACCTGCTCGGCCGGCTGCGCGGGGGGCTCGACCGGGACCGGCGGGACCAGCTGCTGAAGCGCTTCGAGCTCGACCCGACCAAGAAGGGCCGGGCCTACTCCATGGGCAACCGGCAGAAGGTCGCGCTGGTCGCGGCGTTGGCCGCGGACGTCGAGCTGCTGCTGCTGGACGAGCCGACCTCCGGGCTGGACCCGCTGATGGAGGAGGTGTTCCAGGAGACGGTGCGCGAGGCCCGGGACGCCGGCCGGACCGTGCTGCTGTCCAGCCACGTGCTGGCCGAGGTCGAGGCGCTCTGCGACCGGGTCAGCATCGTGCGCGCCGGCCGTACGGTCGAGAGCGGGACGCTGACCGAGCTGCGGCACCTGACCCGGACCTCGGTCACCGCGACCACCGCGACGCCGGCCGAGCTGGCCGGGCTGCCGGGCGTGCACAGCCTCACCGTCGACGGCGACCAGGTCCGCTGCGAGGTCGACACCGCGCAGCTGAACCCGGTGCTGGAGCGGCTCACCGCGGCCGGCGTCCGGAGCCTCGTCAGCCGGCCGCCGACGCTGGAGGAGCTGTTCCTGCGGCACTACGGCGACGAGCTGGCGCCGGCATGACCGGCTGGGCGCCGCTGCTGCGGCTGGCGTTGCGGCGGGACCGGATCATGCTGCCGGCCTGGGTGTACGGCATCGTGCTCACGGTCGTCTCCACCGCGTCCTCGTACGACCGGCTCTATCCGACCGAGGCCGAGCGGGCCCAGGTCGCGGCCGGGGCGAGCACCGGCGCGCTGCGGGCGATCACCGGGCCGGCGTTCGACCTGACCACGGTGGGCGGGCTGACGGCCTGGCGGATCGCCGGGTCCGGTGCGGTGCTGGCCGCGCTGATGAGCCTGCTGGTGGTGGTCCGGCACACCCGGGCCGAGGAGGACGCCGGCCGGACCGAGCTGGTCGGCGCCGCCGCCACCGGGCGGTACGCGGTGGCCGGGGCCGGGCTGCTCGTCGCCGCCGTCGCGAACGGCTCGATCGCGGTGCTCACCGCGGCCGGGCTGGTGCTGGTCGGGCTGCCGGTCGCGGGTTCGATCGCGCTCGGGCTGGCGATCGCCGCGGCCGGGCTGGTGTTCGCGGCCGTGGCGCTGGTGACCGCGCAGGTCGCCTCGGTCGCGCGGGCGGCGTCGGGGACGGCCGGCGCGCTGCTCGCGCTGGCGTTCCTGCTCCGGGCGGTCGGCGACTCCGGCGCGCCCTGGCTGTCCTGGCTGTCGCCGATCGGCTGGACCCAGCAGGTGCGGGCGTTCTCGGGCGAGCGCTGGTGGGTCTTCGCGCTGCCGCTGGCGCTCACGGCCGGCCTGGTCGGGCTGACCGGGGTGCTGCTGCCGCGCCGGGACGTGGGCGCCGGGCTGCGCCCGCAGCGGCCGGGACCGCCGGTCGCGGCGCCGCGGCTGGCCGGACCGCTGGCGCTGGCCTGGCGGCTGCAGCGCGGCACCCTGCTCGGCTGGACGGCCGGGTACGCGCTGGTCGGCGTCGCGGTCGGCGCGGTCGCGAGCGACGTCGGCGACCTGCTCGGCGACGGGCAGCAGGCCACCGACCTGATCGACAAGCTCGGCGGCGGCAGCAGCGACGTGGTCCGGACGTACCTGGCCCTGATCGTGGGGCTGCTCGGGCTGGTCGCGGCGGCCTACGCGGTCCAGGCGGTGCTGCGGGCCCGGACCGAGGAGACGGCGCAGCGGGCCGAGCCGGTGCTCGCGGCCGGGACGCCGCGGCTGCGCTGGGCCGGCGCGCACGTGCTGGTCGCGGCGGCCGGGTCGGCCTGGCTGCTGGCGGTGGCCGGGGTCACGCTCGGGCTCGTGCACGGGCTGCGGACCGGGGATCCCGGCCAGGTCGGCGTGCTCACCGGCGCGGCGCTGGCCCAGCTGCCGGCGGTCTGGGTGCTCGGCGCGCTGGCCGCCGCGCTGGCCGGGGCCGTACCGCGGCTGGTCGCCGCGGCCTGGGCCGCGCTCGCGGTCTGCCTGCTGCTCGGCCAGATCGGCCAGCTGCTCAGCCTGCCGGACTGGCTGCTGGACGCCTCGCCGTTCCAGCACACCGGGCCGGCCCCGCTGCACTCGCCGGGCCCCGTCCCGCTCGCCGTCCTGGTCGCGGTCGCGCTGGGGTTGGCCGGCGCCGGGGCGGCCGGGCTGCGACGGCGCGACATCGGCTGATCGCGCGGGTCAGACCAGGCCCGCGTCGTGGGCCAGCAGGGCGAGCTGGGTGCGGTTGGCCAGCCCGAGCTTGGTCATCGCGTGCGAGATGTGGGTCTTCACCGTCGCCACCGAGAGGTAGAGCTCGGTCGCGATCTCCTGGTTGGTCCGGCCCTTCGCGATCGCGAGGACCACGTCGGCCTCGCGCTCGGTCAGCCGGGCGAAGTCGGCCCGGGACCGGTCGGCCGTACCGCCGTCGACGGTGACCCGGGCGATCAGCCGCCGCGTCACCGCGGGCGACAGGATCGACTCGCCCGCCGCGACCCGCAGGACGGCCTCGACGATCCGGGCCGGCGGGGTGTCCTTGAGCAGGAACCCGCTGGCCCCGGCCCGCAGCGCCCGCAGCACGTTCTCGTCCGCGTCGAACGTGGTCAGCACGATCACCTCGGGCGGGTCCGGCCGCCGGCGCAGCGCCACGGTCGCGCTGATCCCGTCCACCCGCGGCATCCGGATGTCCATCAGCACGACCTCGGGCCGGTGCTCGGCCAGCGCCGCCTCGACCTCGTCGCCGTCGCCGGCCTCGCCGACGACCTCGAGCACGTCCGAGCCGGACAGCATCATCCGCAGCGCGCCCCGGACGAGCGCGTCGTCGTCGACGATGAGCACCCTCACGCCGGCCACGGCAGCACCGCCCAGATCCGGAACCGGCCCCGTCCGGCCTTGGCGTCCAGCCGGCCGCCGGCCAGCTGCACCCGCTCGCGCAGACCGACCAGGCCGGTACCGCTGCCCGGCACCCGGTCCCCGGCCGGGTCGGCGGTCGGGTTCGTGACCACGACCAGCAGGTGCCGGCCGGGCTTGCCGGCCAACAGCACGGTCGCCGACTGCCCGGCCGCGTGCTTGCGGGCGTTGGTCAGCGCTTCCTGCACGACCCGGTAGACGGTGCGACCCAGCACGTCCGGGACCGTACCGGGGTCCTCGATGCGGTTGTCGAGGCGGACCGGGGTGCCGGCCGCGCGGGACTCCTCCAGCAGCCGCGGTACGTCGGCGAACGTCGGCTGCGGCCGGTCGCCCTCGGTCTCGGCCCGGTCCTCCCGCAGCACCCCGATCACCTCCCGCAGCTCCTCCAGGGCCTGGTGCGCGCCGGTCCGGATCACGCCGCTCGCCCGGGCCAGCTCCTCCGGCGGCGCGTCCGGCCGGAACTCCAGCGCCCCGGCGTACGCGGCCAGCAGGGACAGGCGGTGGGCCAGCACGTCGTGCATCTCCCGGGCGATCTTCGTCCGCTCGCCCCGCCGGGCCTCGGCCAGCCGGTTGGCCTGGTCGGCCTCGGCCCGCCGGGCCCGGTCGCGCAGGGAGTCGACGAGAGCGCGCCGGGCCTGGTTCTGCGCGCCCCAGCCGACCAGCGCCGCGTACGAGGCCACGATGATCGCGATCCAGAGAACCAGTGGGCGGTCCGGCACGGGTCGCCAGAGCTCGCGCACGGTGTGGCCGGCCACGCCGGCCAGCGCGACCCCGATCGCGACCGGCAGCCGGCGGCGCTGGGCGACCCAGAGCACGGCCGTCCCGGCGGCGGGCGTCAGGGCGGCCGACACGGTGAGCAGGGCCGAGAGCACCAGGGCGAGCCCGACCGGAGCGCGGCGGACCAGCGGCAGCGCCGCGGTGCCGAGGACGCCGACCACGATGTCCAGCGCCAGCAGGATGCCCGACCGGCCGTCCAGGGCCGGCAGCTCGGCCTGCAAGGAGAAGAACCCCAGCGCCACCAGGAAGGAGAACGCCACTCCGGCGGCGGTGGCGCCGCGGCGACGGACCGGGTTCGGCAGCGAGATCGTGCTCATGGCACGGACAGTAGGTCGGTGTGCGCGGGCGCCGACACCGACGAAAGTCGGAGGTCAGGGTGCCGGTCGGCTAAATGTCTTGCCTGCGGGCCCGGTCGGTGGCACGGTCGTGGCGTGACCGACTGAGGACAGGCGCGGACGTCCGCGCCCGCCGCCGGGACCGGCTTCTCCGACCGGCGTGCGACCGAGTGAAACCCAGCCCCGAGGGGCGTACGCCGGTTTCCGCTGTCCCACCTCCGGCACCACGCCCCCTTGCTCTCCGAGGAGGCCCTCATGGCACAGCACCCAGCCGAACCCACCCCCGCCACCACCCCACCGACGACCGACCCATCCGGCCTCGCCGAAGGCCCGGTCACGATCGAGGTGCCGGGGCTCGCCCCGGGACCGGGCGGATCGGCCGACGCTCGGATCGAGATGCCTGCCCCGGGACCGGGCGAGTCGGCCGACGGCCGGGTCGAGATGCCGGGGCTGGAGCCGACGGCGGGCGAGTCCGGCGAGCCGGTGGCGATGAGCCGCCGGGAACGGCGGGCGGCGGCCCGCGGAGCCGATCCGGCGGCGAAGATCGCCGGCCACTCCGGCACCCGCCTCCCCCCGCCCCCGGTACGCCGCCGCGACTACGCCGCCCGCAAACACGGCTGACCCCCCGCGCGGCCGGGGCCCAGCCGGCCGACGTCTGACGGCCGAGCCGGACCTGCGGGTCCGGCTCGGCGACCGGACCGCGCCCGCCGCTGCGGCCGGGGGTCAGTGGGGCGGGGTGCCGGTGACGCGGAACTCGTACTTGGGGGCGGCGGGATCGCCGTCGTGCCAGGTGATCTCCTGCTGCCCTGACTCGCGCCGCATCGCCTCGCTCGGCACGCCGACCCCGCTCTGCTCGGCCAGCCCGATCCCGGTCCACCCCGCCGGGAACACCACCCGGAACGCCATGTCGACCACCGTCGGCCGGTGCCCGCCGGTGTTCCCACTGGTCACCGTGGACCAGCCGAACCGGTCGGACCCGCCGTCCCGCAGCGGATCCCAGAGCCCCTCGGACGCGTAGCTCAGCGTCCACTCGGTCTCCTTGGTCAGCCCGGGCCGGAACAGCACCACCGCCAGCGGCCGCCGGTCCGGCTCGATCACCGCGGACACGCTCGCCTCGACGTCGGCCGCCGCGACCGAGGTGGTCAGGCCGAGGCTGTCGGGACCGCGCCCGAGCCAGTCCGGCCCGACCAGCGGCCGCGAGGTCCGGTAGACCACGAACGGCTTCGGCACCGTCCAGCGCCGTTCGACGACACTGTCGGCGTCCCCCCGGGCGCCGACGGTGAAGGTGATCTCGACCCGTTCCTCGAACAGCGAGAGGTGCCGGTCGACCAGGCTCCGCAGCACCGCGTCGTACTGCGCGAGCCGGTCGGCGCCGGCGGCGACCGGGCCGGGCGGCGTCGCGAGCTGGCTCCGGCTGGTCACACCGGTCTTGCGGAACAGCGTGCGCATGTGGGCCTCGACAGTGCGCCGGGAGATGTTCAGCCGGTCGGCGATCTCGTCGTTGCTCAGCCTCTGGACGGCGAGGCGCAAGACCTCGTCCTCCCGAGCGGTGAGGTCGGTCATGGAGTGCCGCTCCTTTGCAGCAGGGTCACACCACCTACTGAACCAGAGAAACACCGGGAAGTCTTGCTCAAACGCCTAGGTGGCACTTACCTTTTACGTAGGTACTTACACGGTGTCCACCGAAGATCACGGACGGGCGCCGATGTCCGGGAGGGGTACGCGATGACCCGAGACAACTGCTTCCGCGGCCTGATGATCACCGCCGGCGTGCCGTCGACGCTGATGATCGTCACCCACCATCCGTGGCTCGGCGCAGCCACGCTCGCGGGCGCGGTCACCGCGTGGATGGCGTGTGAAGTGATGGCCGTCCGGGCTCGACAGGCGCGCGACGCCGCGCTGCTCGACTACGCCCGGACCGCGACCAACCTCGGCGACGACCCGGCGCCGGTGATCAGCGCGCTGCGGTCGCGGTCGCCGGACCCCGAGGAGGACGACCTGTTCCGGCCCGAGCCGGACGAGCGGCCGTGGGTGCACCTGCGACCCAGCGAGTGGTGAGCGGCACGACGAACTGAGTCAGCTCACTGGAATGGACCGTCGAACTCGCCCGCTCTGGCACCGGCGAGGAAGGCGGTCCATTCGTGTCGGGTGAAGGTGAGGATCGGGCCCTCACGGTCCTTCGAGTCCCGCACCCAGACGTGCTGCGCGGTGTCGGCGATCTCCACGCAGCCGCTGCCTTGGCTGGCGCGGGCCTTGCGCCACGGAGCGTCGATGGGCGGCGGCACACTGATCACGCGTGACTCCTCAGGCCTCGGTCCGTCCGTCCGAACCGGACAGAGGACACCAACCACGATGTCCGGAGTCTAACTCGCGTTCGTCATCAGGACGCAAAAAACCGACACGCCTCACCCGTCCATCGCCCCGCCCGCGGGGTTTCGGTGATGGACACCTGGCGCCTCGCCAGCAATCGTAGCGATGGTTGCCCGTCGTACACCAGCCGAACCGACGTCTTGCGGTCCGCCAGGTGGCAGACCGCTGTCCGGCGATGTGCCGATCACCTCCGTGTTCCTGCTGTTCAGCGCGGTGTACCCGCCGTGCCATGCGACGTCCTGCCTTATGCGATGTGCCATGTAGCAGATCGGTGGTAGTCTCCTGCTACCTAGCAGACCGACAGATCCCGGCCCGGTAGATGGCACACAGCCAGACACCTAGGTGCCAGGTTCAGGAGAGGACGACGACACGATGGCCGCCATCCAGGATCCCTCCGTCCAACGGCGGAGGCTCCGCAGCGAGCTGCGCAAGCTGCGTGAGACGGCCGGGTTGAAGCAGGGAGAAGTTGCCAAGGCGATGGACTGGTCCCCCTCGAAGCTCATCCGGATCGAGGGCGGCCAGGTCAGCATCTCGACGAACGATCTGCGTGCGTTGCTCACCCACTACAACGTCAAGGACAGCCGGCGGGCCACGAGCCTGATCGAGCTGGCCAAATCCAGCCGCGGTACCTCTTTCTACGATCAGTATCTGTCGGTGCTGAAGCCGGGCTTCCGCGAGTACCTCGCGTACGAGGGCGCGGCTTCGGTGATCCGGCAGTACGACCCGGTCTACGTCTCGGGCCTTCTCCAGACGGAGGAATACGCCCGCGCCATTCTCAAGTTCGCCGCCGGCTTCGACGAGGAGCAGGCCGAGCGGGCCTGGATCGTCCGCGAACACCGGCAGGAGATCCACGACCGCGACGACCCGCCCGAGATGCACGTGATCGTCGACGAGTCGGTGCTCCGGCGCCGGGTCGGGCACCGCGACCGGACCATGATCCGGCAACTGGAACGCCTGAAGGAGTACGGGGCGCAGCCTCATGTCACGCTGCGGGTGCTCCCTTTTGCGGTGGGGGCCCACCCCGGCATGCAGGGGAACTTCATCCTGCTGGAGTTCGCGGAGGCGGACCTCGACGAGGTCGTCCACATCGAGACGGTGGAGGACATCACGATCAAGGACGATGCCGAGCTCATCGCCCGGTATCTGGACCGCTTCGAGGACCTGGAGCGGCTCGCTATGTCTCCGGAGGACAGCGTCGTCTTCCTCGACAAGCTCATTGCCGAGATGAATTCGGAGAGGAGTGACGACGCGACGATGCAAGCAGCCGTCTGACGAAGAAGAGAGCTGGGGTCGATGGTCAGATCGACCCCCGCCCGGAACTCGACCAAATCTCACCCTGGACATCCGCGAAGAGGCCGGGAGGAGGCTCAGTCATGCGCGAGCGTAGCACCTCAGCCACAGGCGGCGATGGCTCCAACGGCGGTTGACGCCAGCGCGGCGAGCAGGTCCGGCCCGGTCCCGACTGGGCTCGGACCTGCTGTTTCGTGATTGGACGCCGTCAGTACGGGGCACCGAGGACGGCATGGATCACTTCACGATCGCGACCGTCGCCGAGACGAGCGCGGACTTCCGGCGGGTCCTGTGGACCGGCGAGCACTCGCAGCTGGTGATCATGACGATCCCGGCCGGCGGCGAGATCGGCGAGGAGGTGCACGAGGACACCGACCAGGTGCTCGGCTTCGTCAGCGGGGTCGGCGAGGCCCGCGTCGGCGGCCGCAAGCGCAAGGTCGAGGCCGGCGACATGGTCGCGGTGCCGGCCGGGACGAAGCACAACTTCGTCAACACCGGACCCAACCCACTGGTCCTCTACACCGTCTACGGACCGCCGGAGCACGCCGACGGCGCCGTCCACAAGACCAAGGAGGAGGCCGACGCGGCCGAGGAGTCCGGCCGGGACGAGCCACCCACCGCCTGAATTCCTTGACGAGTATATACGTCTAGAGGCATGCTCAGACGCATGGCGTTCGAGGTGCTCGCGGAGCCGACCCGGCGGCGGATCGTCGCCGAGCTGCGCGGGACCGAGCGGAGCGTCACCGAGCTGGTGGGCGCGCTCGGCGTACCGCAGCCGACGGTGTCCAAGCACCTCAAGGTCCTGCGCGAGGCCGGCTTCGTGTCGGCCCGGGTCGCGGCCCAGCAGCGGATCTACCGGCTGGAGGCCGCCCCGTTCCGGGAGCTGGCCGCCTGGCTGGAGCCGTACCGGGAGCTGTGGGAGCGGCACCTCGACCGCCTGGAAACACACCTCGACGGGCTGGAGGATCGATGAGCGCGTACGCGGAGTCGACTGCGGAAGGCTGGGTCCTCGTGCTGACCCGGCAGCTCGAGCACGAGCCGGCGAAGGTCTGGGCCGCGCTCACCGAGCCGGGTCAGCTGGAGCGGTGGGCGCCGTTCACGGCCGAGCGCAGCCTGGCCGAGCCCGGCGACCTGACGCTGACCATGATCGACGGACCGAGCACGGTCGACCTGCCGGCGACGGTGACGACGGCCGATCCGCCGACGCTGCTGGAGTACCGCTGGGGCGAGGATCTGCTGCGCTGGGAGCTGATCCCGGCCGCTGCCGGCACCCGCCTCACCCTGCGGCACCGCGTCGGCAGCCAGGACGATCTGGCCCGCGCGGCGGCCGGCTGGCACCTCTGCCTGGACGTGGCCGGGCACCTGCTCGACGGCGACCCGGTCCCGCCGGTGCGCGGGCGGGAGGCGCTGGAGCACGGCTGGCAGGCCCTGCACGACGACTACGCGGCTCAGCTGAGGTAGGACAGGACCCGGTCGGTGTGGTGGGCGGAGATCTCCAGCATGAACTCGCGGTCCGGGAAGTCCCCGTCCAGCAGCCGCAGCGGCCCCGCCACCAGCGACAGGTGCCGGGCCAGCCGGTAGAACCGCATCCGGTCCGGGTCCAGCCCCGGCGGCCGCAGCGGCTCGTACGCGTCGGCACCGAAGCGCATCTCCAGGAACGCGTGCTCCCACTCGACGTCGAAGTACGCCAGTCCCTCGATGTCGATGAGCACCGGCGCGCCGGCGTCGTCGAGCAGCACGTGGTCGCCACCGAGCTCGCCGTGCACCAGCGCGTGGCCGGTCCGCGGCCCGACCACGGAGAACGCCCGGAGCCGGTCCGTCAGCGCGGACCGGGCGGCGTCGATCGCCGGGACCCGGGCGGCGGCCTCGGCCAGGTCCCGCAGTGCCATGTCCAGCACGATCCGGGCGCAGGACCGGCCGCTGCGGTCGGGCCGGGCCACCTTCCCGATCGCCGTCGACGTCGCGGCCGCCATGGTGGCCAGCAGCTCGGCCAGGGCCGCGAGAGCCGGCGCGGCCGGCTCCCGCGCGAGCAGGGATTCCAGCGTGCCGCCGCGGACCTCCTCGACCAGGGCGACGTCGCCGTCCGCCCAGAGCAGCCGGGGTGTCCGGACACCGGCCGCGGCCAGCGCGTCGTGGGAGGCCCGGAACAGGTCCGGCCCGGACGCGTCGGTGAACACGTCCTGCGGACCCTCCCGGGCGGGCCAGTAGTCCTCGGCCGCGGTCCAGATGTACGCGACCGCGCTGCCACCACCGGCGAGGCCGAGCAGGTAGACGCCCTTCTTGCTCCCGCCGGCCAGCCGCGACACCGCGACGAGCTCGCCCCCCAGCGCCGACCGCACCACCGGCGCCAGCTCCGCGACCCCCGCGAAGGAGCGGGGCACGGTCAGGCGGCCGGGATCGGCGGGAGGTCGAAGGGGCGGCCGACCGTGCGGCGGGCGATCCGCCAGCCGTCGGCCTCGCGCCGGTACTCGTCCTCGTACGCGCCGCCGCCGACGATCCAGCGCCCGTCGCCGAGCTGGATCTGCACGATCACGTCGCAGTGCCCGGTGGCCTTGTCGCCGGCGACCTCGACCACATGGTTGACCGTCGAGTGCTGCATGATCGGGAACGACTGCCACTGGCCGGTGACGGCGGCGTTGATCTCCGCCACCCCCCGGTACGCCTTGTCCGCGCTGGTCTGCCAGACCGCGTCCGCGGTCCACACCCGCTGCCAGCGGTTCAGGTCACGATGGTCGGCGCCGATGCAGTAGTCGTTCACCAACCGGTGCAGCGCGAGCTCCGCCTCGACCCGCTCCACCCGCTCCGCCAGCTCCTCGAGCAATCCCATACGCGCAGCCTAGGCGGGTCGCCCGCGGGGCCGGCAGGCGCAGTCCCGACATGCGGGCGACCGCCGGGGTGCACCCCCGGCGGCGCTCCTGGCCGGCGCGCAGCCGGCCGCCATCTCCGGCTTCTTGTCGCCGCCGCTGCACCCGGCCAGCGCGAGCGCGATGACCGCGGTCGACAGGACCGTCCGGCGAAGGGGCGGTGCCTCGTTCGAGGCACCGCCCCTCCGACTCGCCCCGGGTCAGGGTGTGATGACGACCTTCAACGCCGAGTTGGCGGCGGCGTCGGAGAAGACCTCGTAGGCCTCGTCGATCCGGTCGAACGTGAACCGGTGGGTACCCATCTTCTCGGACGGGATCTTGCCCGAGGCGACCATCGTGAGCAGGGTCGGGATCGACACCGTGTCGACCAAGCCCATGGTCAGCGTGACGTTGTGGATCCAGAGCTCGTGCATGGGCAGCTCGACCGGGACGCCGTGCACGCCGATGTTCGCGATCGTGCCGCCCGGCCGGACCAGCGCCGCCGCCGTCCGCAGCGTCTCCGGGTAGCCGACGGCCTCGATCGCGACGTCCACGCCGAGCCCGTCGGTCAACGCCTTGACGTCCGCGATCGCGGTCTCGCCGGCCTCGACCGTGTCGGTCGCGCCGAAGTCGCGGGCCTTGTCCAGGCGGAACTTGTTGGAGTCGATCGCGATCACCTTCGACGCGCCCCAGAGCCCGGTGGTGAGGATCGCGGACAGGCCGACCGCGCCGGCACCGACGACCGCGACCGTGTGCCCGGGCCGGACCCGGCCGGCCAGCACGCCGACCTCGTACCCGGTCGGCAGCGCGTCGGCCAGGAAGATCGCCTGCTCGTCGGTGACGTCCGCCGGGACCTTGTAGAGAGAGGTGTCCGCGTACGGGACCCGGACCGACTCGGCCTGGGTGCCGTCGATGAGGTGACCGAAGATCCAGCCGATGCCGCCGACGGTCTGGCAGTGTGACGGCATCCCGCGCACGCAGTACGCGCAGCGGCCGCAGCGGGTGATCGCGGGCACCAGCACCCGGTCGCCCTCGGCGAACCCGGTGACCGCGGCCCCGACGGCGGTGACCGTGCCGACCGCTTCGTGGCCCAGCACCCGGCCGTCGGTCACCGCGGCCACGTCCCCCTTGAGGATGTGCAGGTCGGTGCCGCAGATCGTGGTCGTGTCGACGCGCACGACCACGTCGGTCGGGTCCTGCACCGCGGCGTCGGGTACGTCCTCCCAGCTCTTGCGGCCGGGACCGTGGTAGACCAGCGCCTTCATGGGGCCTCCTCGTAGGCGGATCCCTCGACGCTAGAAGCGTCCCGCCGGCACGGCTGTCGCAGATCGAGACGCGGTCGGGTGAACGGTCCCTGTGCGCCGGCCGTGTACGCGAAGTGGTGCGGGGCCAAAGACGTCCCTCACCATTAGGGAGGCACCGTGCACGCACGACGCACCGTCGCGGCACTCGCCGCGCTCACCACAGTCGGGTTGGTGGGAGCAGCTCAGGCTGCTTGGGCGGGCCCGGGCCCGGGTGGCGGGGACACCCAGGTCGTCCAGTCCAATGTCGTGTCCGACATCCCGGGCATGGCCACGCTCACCGATCCGCACCTCGTCAACCCGTGGGGCCTGTCGTTCCTGCCGACGAGCCCGGTCTGGATCTCCAACGCCGGCACCAGCACCGCCACGCTGATCTCGGGGGCCCCGCCGGCGACCCCGAACGCGATCGTCCCGCTGGTCGTGACCATCCCCGGCGGACCCCCGTCCGGCCAGGTCTCGAACGCGACGACCAGCTTCCCGGTGACCGGCTCGCTCGGCACCGGCTCGGCCCGGTTCATCTTCGCCGGCCTCGGCGGGTCGATCACGGCCTGGACGCCCTCGGCCGAGGCGACCACCGCGGTCGTCGTGGCGACCACCCCGGGCGCCAGCTACACCGGCCTGACCATGATCCAGACGGCGAGCGGGCCGGAGCTGCTCGCCTCGAACTTCGCGCAGGGCCGGATCGACGTCTTCGACCAGAACTTCCACCGGGTCGCGACGCCGCGGGCGTTCCGCGGGACCAACATCCCGCGCGGGTTCTCGCCGTTCAACGTGCAGGCGCTCGGCAACTTCGTCTACGTGTCGTACGCGAAGGTCGGCCCGGACGGCCGCAGCGTGGACGGCAAGGGCCTCGGCTTCGTCACCCGGTTCACGCCGGACGGCCTGCACTTCAAGCGGGTCGCCGCTCGCGGTGAGCTCAACGCGCCGTGGGGGCTGGCGATCGTCCCGGCCGGCTTCGGCTCGCTGACCGGCAAGCTGCTCGTCGGCAACTTCGGCGACGGCCACATCGGCATCTACGAGCCGAACCAGTGGCACTTCCGCGGCCTGCTCGAGAAGTCGGACGGCCAGCCGTTCCAGGTCGACCGGCTCTGGTCGCTCCTGCCCGGCACCGCGACCACCGGCGGCACCGACGCGATCTGGTTCTCCGCCGGCATCGTCAACGAGACACACGGCCTCGTCGGCACCCTCAAGGCAGCACCCGACCACAACTGAGTAGTCCGGAGGCGGGGCCGCTCGGACCCGGCCCCGCCCCCTGATCCCCGAAGCGGGCCCCGCCCCCCCCCCGGG
>DASYKU010000108.1 GCA_035995165.1 Mycobacteriales bacterium | reverse complement strand
TCGTTGATCTCCCACAGCCCGATGTCAGCCGGGCTGAGCCCGTGCCGCTTGAGCACGATCCTGCTCGCCGCCGCCGGCTTGAGGTGCAGGGACGCGTCCGGTCCGGCGACGGTCGCCCGGCCGACGATCTCCACCAGCGGGCGGCAGCCGGCGCGCTCGGCGAACTGCCGGCTCATCAGCACACCCGCCGTTGCGGCGTCCGACAGCTGGGAGGCGTTGCCCGCGGTGATCGTGCCGTCGGCGGTGAACGCCGGGCGCAGCCGGGACAGCCGCTCCAGTGTGGTGTCCGGGCGGAGGCCCTCGTCAACGTCGAGGACGCCGGGCACCGCCACGATCTCCCGGTCGAATCGGCCGCAGGCGGCTGCCGCGGACGCGCGGTGGTGACTGGCGACCGCGAAGGCGTCCTGATCCACCCGGCCGATGCCCAGCTCGCGGTTCGCCCGGTCGGAGATCGGCCCCATCCCGGCGTCGGTCACCGAGCACCACAGGCCGTCCTTGACCAGCAGGTCGACCAGCGCGCCGTCGCCGGTGGACCGGGCCCGCCGTACCTGGACCCCGTGCAGCGCGCGGCTCATCGACTCGAACCCGCCCACCACCGCGCAGTCGATCTCGCCGGCCTCGATCAGTGTGGCCGCCAGGCCGGCGCTGGTCATCGAGGCGAGGCAGACGTCGTTGACGGTCGTTGCCGGCACCGTGGTCGGTACGGCGCCGCGGATGGCGGCCACCCTGGCCGGGTTCTGGCCGCTACCGGCCTGCACGACGTTGCCGAGGAAGACGTGGTCGATCGGAAGCGCGGGATCCAGCCCCGCCAGCGCTCCGGCCACCGCCAGCCCGCCCAGGTCGAGCGCCTCGATGTCGGCGAGCGCGCCGCCGAACTTCCCCACCGGGGTGCGGGCGGCACTGACCAGCAGGGCTGCTCGGCGGTCCGTCGCGGGCCGACTCATCTCATCATCTCCGTCACGGCGATGCGGGCGGCGGACCGGCAGCCCGCGGTGAAACCGTAGAAGGGGCCGAAATCGCGGGTCGCGGCGAAGCCGGTCAGGTAGAGCCCGGCCAGCGACGTCTCGAAGCCCTCGCTCAGGTCCGGAAACCCGTCGGTCACCGACACCTGGTCGAGGATCCCGGCGAGGTACGGGACCCGAGCCAGATCGGCCCGGTAGCCGGAGGCGAACAGGACGTGGTCGGTGGTCAGCGCCGTGCCGTCCGAGAGCGCCAGCGTGACGTCCCCGCCGGCGGCCGCCACGCCGGTCACCTCGGTACCCGGGTGACGGGTCACGACGTCGCCGGCGATGCGTGGCACGAGCCAGGGCTCGAGAGTGAGGCGTCCCACTTGCCAGAACCGGCCGGAGATCGCCTGCTGCTGGTCGGCCGGGAGCCGGCGCCACCATCCCCGCTGCTCCAGAGTCGATTCGAGGTAGGCGTCGACGAAGGCCCAGCTGATCTTGGCGAAGTCCGGGACGGTGTGCCGGTGTACCACGTCGACGTGCTGGACGCCGTGCTCACACAGCAGCGCCGCCCACTCGTACGCGCTCTGCCGGCCGCCGATGATCGCCACCCGGGCGCCGGCGAGGCCGTCGAACGACACGATGTCGCTCGTGTGCCCCCGCTGCGACGGCGGGACCTCGACGTACCAGTCGGGCAGGTTGGTGAAGTGCCGGACACCCGGTGCTGCCAGCACCTTGTCGGCGGTGATCGTCGAGCCGTCCGCCATGGTCGCGACGAAGACCCCGTCCGCGGCCGACAGCGTGACCACCAGACGGCCGTCGACGTCGAAACCCTTACGGCTACGGAACCAGTCGGTGTAGTCGAGGAAGACGCCGATCGGGATCGGGTCGCACTCCTGGGGCCGCAACCCCCGATCCTCGAAGTAGGCCGCGAAGGTGTGTTCGCCGGAGGCGTCGAGGTGCCAGTCCGGACCCGAGCGCAGGTACATGTCCGCGGGCATGTGCTCGCGCCAGAAGGCCATCGGGCGGCCGACGACGCGGGTGTCGATCCCGTTGTCGCGGGCGAAAGCGGCCGCGGAGTACGCGTACGGCCCCGCGCCGATGACCAACAGCTCCGTCCGAGCCGGCATGGCGCCCCCAAAAGATGCAGCGGCAATCGACACTACCGCCGATGCCGCTGCCCCACCGGGGCGACCGGGCAGCGGCGGATCCGGTCTGGGGGGCTGCAACGTTGTGAGGTGTCAGGGTGATGCGGGCGTGGGCGCCACCCAACCGACCCGACCTGGAACCAGGTAGCCGCCGTCCCCTCTCCCTGGGGGCGGCGGCCACCGTCGCCGCGTAGTCGCTGCCGCCAATGGCGGTCGTCCTGCTGGGCCGGCTCCTGTCCGAGCCGCCACACGACCGGCACTCGACGTGGATGCCGGAGCCGGCCGAGTGGAACGTCCCGAGAGCCGTACGGCTCCGTCGGGCGGGAGATCGACTCGTGCACGACGGCCTAGCAGGCACCCTGCCACAGCACCGAGACGATCGAGGCGTACGCGGCCGGGCTCAGCGCCGTCCGCGGAGAGGGGACGGTCCAGTCGTACAGGCCCCTGATCACGGTCATCCGCCGGCCGTCCAGCGGACCGGCCGAGTAGACGACCTGGCCGCTGCTGTTGAGGAAGCGGAAGGTTCCGTGCCAGATGTCTCCGTTGTTGGTGTGGGTCGTGTAGGCGAGAGAGTTCGGGCGGCAGTGAGCGGTGCTCGCGGACGTGGAGGTAGTCGTGCAGGTGCGGGTTGATGTGAGTCAGGTTCCGCCGGTGGTCGAGGTGCGGGAGGCGGACGACCTTTCGCGGTTCTCGGTGGCTGTCGTGGCGCCGTCGCACGCGTGGGTGCGGCCTGAGGTGCTGGCCGAGTTGAGCGGGCGCGAGGGGGACGAGGCGTGGCAGGAGAAGCTGGCCGGGATGGTCCGGTTCGCGGACTCGCAGGGCTGGGTCGACGACGCCGGACGGGTGCGGGCGCACGTCGAGGTCGAGCGCGGCGACGCCTGAGGAGTGCCGGCCTGAGGAGTGCCGGCGGCGGAGCGCCGGTCGGAGGCGCGCCGGCGGCAGAGCGCCGGGCTGGGGGGTGGGTCGGGCGGCGGAGCCCGCGTCAGCTAGCCAGGATGGCCATGAAGACGACCAGCACCAGCAGCGCGGCCACCACGGCGACGCCGAGGATGACCATGCGCTGCTCCAGCTCCCACCGCGGCCGCTGGACGAAGTCGACGAACACGCATTCCGGGTCGACGTCCTCGCCGCGGATCCCGATCGGCACCCACCAGCGCCGCGGCCGGATGCCGACCAGGTACTGCGGGGGCTTCAGCAGCAGGTCGAAGTCGAAGGACTGCCGCGGCCGCAGCCGTTCCGGTGTTCGCGGGTCGGACCGTTCCGAGCGGATCGCCCGCCGGGCCGCCTTCATCTTCTCCTCGCGCCGCCGGTCGTCGTCGCGGACCCAGAGCTCCTGGTTCACCCGCTGCGCGTCGACCTGGAGCTGCACGTTGCCGGAGTTCCGTACGTGCACCCGCAGCTGCACGTTCGCCTGGTCCACGACCGTGTACGGGTTGGCCCGCTCGGGCCGGGCGCTGACCGCCGGCGTCCGCTCGACCCCGATCCGGGCCGAGGTCGTGAACACGACCTGCTCGGTCTTCTCGTCGATGACGACCGCGGTCAGGTCGTACGCGTGCCCGCCCTCGGGCCGGGTGTCCTCCGGCCGGACCTCCAGCGTGACCTCCTGCTGGCGCCGGGACTGCAGCTCCAGCCGGGGTTGCCGGCGCGGCCGGGTGTAGCGGGCCAGCGGGCCGGCCAGCTCGACCCGCACCAGCCGGGCGACCGTGTCGTGGTTGTCCAGCACGAGCTGCAGCCGGGCCGGGTCGCCGGGGTCGCTGCGGCGAGCGTCGGGGGCGAACTGCGCGCGGATGAGCGAGTCGCGCGGTCCCCCGGCCTCGAACGGAGCGGTCATCGGGCCCTCCCGGGTCTGGATGCGTACCGTGACTGGTCGCTACATGGTCGCAGAGCCAGACCCGAAGTGGGGGTCGCGGTGACAGGAGCACCCGGCTCGGGGGACACTGCGCGCGTCGGGTGACCACGAGTGAGGGAGGTCGGCGATGGCCGAGCGCGATCGGGACGAGACGCCGGCGGCCCGCCTGCCGGTCAGCGAGTTCGCGGCCGAGCGGCCGGGTCCGCTGTCGCCCTTCGGTGAGGACGTGGAGTTCCCGCTGCCGCCGGAGAAGGTCGCGTACGTGCACCCCACCGCCGAGGACAAGCCGAACTTCCCCAGCGATCCGTACAGCTGGACCTAACCGGTGACCGCGTCGTACGTCAGCGGCACGTCGACGGTCCCGCTGCTCGGCGAGACCATCGGGGACAACCTGCGCCGGACCGTCGCGCGGTTCGGTGACCGGGAGGCGCTGGTCGACCGCGGCTCCGGCCGCCGGTTCACCTACGCCGAGCTGATGGACGCGGTCGAGGCGCTCGCGGCCGGGCTGGTCGCGGCCGGTGTGTCGAAGGGCGACCGGGTCGGCATCTGGGCCCCGAACCGCTGGGAGTGGGTGGTCCTGCAGTACGCGACCGCCGACATGGGCGCGATCCTGGTCAACATCAACCCGGCGTACCGGACGCACGAGCTGGAGTACGTGCTCAACCAGGCCGGCATCTCGGTGCTGGTGGCGGCGCCGGCGTTCAAGACCAGCGACTACCGCGGCATGGTCGGCGAGGTGCGCGGGAAGTGCCCGGCGCTGCGCACGATCGTGTTCCTGGGTGACCCGGAGTGGGACGCGCTGTCCGTCGGCGACCGCTCGGTGCTGCCGGAGATCCGGGCCGGGCTGTCCTTCGACGACGCGATCAACATCCAGTACACGTCCGGGACCACCGGGTTCCCGAAGGGTGCGACGCTCTCGCACCACAACATCCTCAACAACGGCTTCTTCGTCGGCGAGCTGTGCGCGTACACGCCGGAGGACCGGATCTGCATCCCGGTGCCCTTCTACCACTGCTTCGGCATGGTGATGGGCAACCTCGCGGCCACCTCGCACGGCGCCTGCATGGTGATCCCGGCGCCCGGCTTCGACCCGCGGGCGACGCTGGAGACCGTCGCCGCCGAACGCTGCACCTCGCTGTACGGCGTGCCCACGATGTTCATCGCCGAGCTCGCCGACCCCACCTTCGGCTCGCACGACCTGTCCTCGCTGCGGACCGGGATCATGGCCGGCTCGCCCTGCCCGGTCGAGGTGATGAAGCGGGTCGTCGCCGACATGGGCATGACCGAGGTGACGATCTGCTACGGGATGACCGAGACCTCGCCGGTCTCGAC